>NZ_JBFSSD010000005.1:0-156291 GCF_041466145.1 Vibrio sp. 10N.239.312.D08
ACTGAGCCCGTAGAGGACTTTCACCTCCTAGATCAACGCCATGCTCGGCGCACAACAAAAAGCCCTGCGAGATTGCTCTTGCAGGGCTTTTTTCAAGTTTTCATTTCAATCAGTCATGTCAGCTGACAATTATGAGCGAACCCACTCGTATACCAAGCTTGGCTTAGCATGTACTGGCGCAGTGATGGTTAGATCTTCTGTACTAGAATCCTCTAACGTTGCGTCAGGCGTATTCGTTAGCTCAGCATCCTCAGATACCTCGTTGCCCTTAATCACTTGTACGCCTGAGTCAGTTTCGTCACCAACGACTTCAGCAGCGTCTGTTGAATCATCACCTACAGACATTGTGTTGTCTTGAGTTTCAAATTCAGGGCTCACTTCAGGCTCAATGTAAGATTCTTCAACCTTCGCAACTTGGCGAATACTTGCTACTTCTTGCTCAAACTCTTGTTGAGTCGACAATAAGTGAATTCGGAAAGTGACTTCGTTGTTCTGAATCTTCAGAATATCTAGGCTTGCCACCGAGTTTAGACGCTTAAGTGCGTTCTCTAACTGGAAGAAGTCTTGAGCATTATTCAGGCTAATAAACTGCGTTAAAATCGATTCTGATGACTCACTCGCTACCGTCACAGCACTTTTGCCTGCGTAGTAGTTACTGATTTGGTCAACTAACTTCTTAGAAGTCGTGTCGCTGTTACCCGATAGTGAACCACTTACAGGCGATGTTGGTGCACTCGTCAATTGACTTGGCTTTTGATCGTATAGAGCCCAACGTAGGCCTGAAGATTGAGCCTTTATCACCAACACAGCATCAACAGGATAACGCTGACTCGCTTTACTGATTGGCGTAACAAAGCTACCCCACAAATCAGAAGTCGCAATACCCGTAATATCGTCAAAGTCACCCACAGGCAGCGTTAGAGGCAAGCCACGCTCTTTTGCGTTCGCTTGTAAGCTAGCTGCTAACTGTGAGTTAGAGTGTTCCCATACGATGTTCTTGTCGTAGTTGTCCTCTTCCACAAGCCAAACAAGGATGTTTGAACGCGTGTCAGGCCAGTAAGGTAACTGTGCTTGAGTCAACAGAGAACGGATTTGAGCACCGTTAAAACGCATACGCAATGTTGATTGGTCATTGCTTTCGCCAAAACTCATTTGAGACATGTACTGCGAACTCTTGCGCATCGCCTTTTGAATCGTCTCATTCGAAGCGACATCAGTTTGGCCAGTCGCACGTATCAATACCTGCTCCATACCTGTATTTCTTGCCACTTGTTCTGGCTGTTTGTCTTCAGCGTTAATCGCAACTTCAGCACTAAAAATATCTACTTGAGTTAAGGCATAACTCGGAGAGGCTAATAGTCCCATCAACAACAATGCTATGTAGCGCATACTGATCCTAATATTCAAATTTTGTGCCTAGATGATAAGCAACTATGGATTGAGGGGCAAGGTCGATAGCGCCCACTGTGTTTAATAACCACAAAATATCACCTGGCCATGATAAATCGCTCACTTATAAACTGAATTTCTAGGGCTTAGATGGATATAAAACATCACTAAGATAAATAAATTTGATCTATTTGGTGTAGCAATCGATTGCCAAGTGATAGAATCCCGCGAATTTTATTTTTCGCTTTTCATATAACGACCATTTTTAAGGACATAACATGAAAAATGCTCTGCAAGGTGCGCAAATGCTGTTTGTAGCATTTGGTGCGCTTGTATTAGTGCCGCTACTGACTGGACTCGATCCCAACGTTGCACTGTTTGGCGCAGGTATCGGTACCCTTTTATTCCAACTTATTACACGCCGTTCAGTGCCAATCTTCTTAGCATCTTCTTTTGCTTTCATCGCGCCTATCATGTTTGGTATTCAAACTTGGGGTGTTGGTGCAACCATGGGCGGCTTGATGGCGGCGGGTGTTGTGTATGTACTAATGGGCGCGTTAATTAAAGTTCGTGGCGTTGGCTTCATCCATAAACTGCTTCCACCAGTCGTTGTTGGCCCTGTGATCATGGTTATCGGTTTAGGTCTTGCACCTGTTGCAGTTAACATGGCGCTAGGTAAGACAGGCGATGGTGCGGTTCAGCTTGTTGATGCAGACGCTGCCCTGTGGATCTCTTCAATTTCACTGTTAGTGACGATTGTCATCAGTGTGTTTTCAAAAGGCTTCCTTAAGCTACTGCCAATCTTCGGTGGTATTGTTGCGGGTTACATCACCAGCTTGGTATACGGCGCGGTAGACTTCACTCCAGTAGCGCAAGCATCTTGGTTAGCACTGCCAAACTTCACAACGCCAGAGTTCAACATCAACGCTATCTTTTTTATGGTATTTGTCGCGATTGCCCCTGCCGTTGAACACGTAGGTGATATGCTTGCGATATCTAACGTGACCGGTAAAGACTACCTTAAAAAACCAGGTTTACACCGCACTATTACTGGCGACGGTGTGGCAACAATTGCCGCTTCAATGCTGGGCGCGCCGCCAAACACTACGTACAGTGAAGTAACAGGTGCAGTAATGCTGACGAAAGCATTCAACCCAGTGATCATGACTTGGGCTGCTGTTACTGCTATCGTTCTTGCATTGGTTGGTAAGCTAGGCGCACTACTTCAAACGATTCCGGTTCCTGTAATGGGTGGCATCATGATTCTACTGTTTGGCTCTATCGCAACAGTGGGCCTTAACACACTCATCAAGAACAACGTTGACCTGCATAAATCACGTAACCTTGTGATTGTGGGCATTACTTTAGTCTTTGGTATTGGCGGCATGGCCTTTGGTATCGGTGACTTTAGCCTACAGGGCGTAAGCTTGTGCGGTATCGTTGCGATTCTACTTAACCTAGTACTTCCAGAAGAGCTAGGTGACAACACTGTGGTAGATAAAGCTCAAATCGATTAATGAGTCGGTAAGGCTAGATTCCAAAGAATCACAACCTAACAAGATCAAAAAAGGGAGAGCATCGAATGCTCTCCCTTTTTATTAATACGGTTAATTCAGCGAGTTAAGGAACTGTTTAGAGTCACTTAAGCTGAAACCGAATTACTTAGTACCGAAGATCTTATCGCCAGCATCGCCAAGACCAGGAACAATGTAGCCCTTGTCGTTTAGCTTTTCATCGATTGCAGCAGTGTAAAGTTCAACATCTGGGTGCGCTTTTTCTAGAGCCGCAATACCTTCAGGAGCCGCTACAAGAACAAGAATCTTGAAGTGCTTACAACCTTTCTCTTTCATTAAGTCGATAGTCGCGATCATAGAACCACCCGTTGCAAGCATTGGGTCTACCACTAGAGCGATACGCTCATCGATGTTAGATGCAAGCTTGTTGAAATATGGAACTGGCTCAAGCGTTTCTTCGTCACGGTAGATACCAACAACGCTGATACGTGCGCTTGGGATGTGCTCAAGAACACCGTCCATCATGCCTAGACCAGCACGTAGGATTGGCACTACTGTTACTTTTTTACCTTTAATTTGGTCAACTTCAACTGGACCGTTCCAACCGTTAATCGTCACACGCTCAGTTTCAAAGTCTGATGTCGCTTCGTATGTTAGAAGGCTACCCACTTCTGTCGCTAGCTCACGAAAACGCTTAGTGCTAATCTCACCTTCACGCATCAGGCCAATTTTATGTTTTACTAGCGGGTGTTTCACTTCAACAACTTTCATTTCCAACTCCGGCAATATTTAAACAAACCTGTAGATTATACACGAACTCTAGGGTTATTTCAGAATCTTTATTCTAATAAAAAAAACTGCGCAAACGTTTGCTCTTCATATTCAAGCCCTGTTAGAATAGCGCCGTTTTCACATCCAACTTAAGTTCGAGGACTATCCCGTGAGTGGTAATACTTCTTCTCTAAGCTACAAAGACGCTGGTGTTGATATCGACGCAGGTAATGCACTAGTAGACCGTATCAAAGGTGCTGTTAAACGCACTCGTCGCCCTGAAGTAATGGGCGGTATTGGTGGCTTTGGCGCCCTATGTGAACTTCCAACGAAATACAAAGAGCCGGTACTTGTTTCAGGTACTGATGGTGTTGGTACTAAACTTCGCCTTGCTTTGGATCTGAAAAAACACGACACCATTGGTATCGACCTAGTGGCAATGTGTGTGAACGACCTAATCGTTCAAGGTGGTGAGCCTTTATTCTTCCTAGACTACTACGCAACAGGTAAGCTAGATGTAGACACAGCAGCAGACGTTGTTTCTGGCATCGCTGAAGGTTGTGTTCAAGCTGGTTGTGCACTTATCGGTGGTGAAACCGCTGAAATGCCGGGCATGTACGAAGGCGACGACTACGATGTTGCTGGCTTCTGTGTTGGCGTTGTAGAAAAAGCTGACATCATCGACGGCACTAAAGTAGCAGCAGGCGACGCACTTATCGCTGTTGGCTCAAGTGGTCCACACTCAAACGGTTACTCTTTAATTCGTAAAGTCCTAGAAGTTTCTGGTGCTGATAAGAGTGAAGAACTAGAAGGTCGCACTATCGGTGAGCACCTACTAGAACCAACTAAGATTTACATCAAATCGGCACTTAAGATGATTGCAGAGCATGACATTCATGCTATCTCACACATCACAGGTGGTGGTTTCTGGGAAAACATCCCACGCGTACTTCCTGAAGGTACTAAAGCAGTCATTGATGGCAAGAGCTGGGAATGGCCTGCTATCTTCAACTGGCTACAAGAGAAAGGTAACGTGGAGACATTCGAAATGTACCGCACTTTCAACTGTGGTGTAGGCCTAGTTGTTGCTCTACCTAAAGATCAAGCAGACGCTGCTGTTGAACTACTGAAAGCTGAAGGCGAAAACGCTTGGGTTATCGGTGAGATCGCAAACGCTGAAGCTGGCGAAGAGCAAGTTGAAATTAAATAAGTGATACGCTCACTTACTTAGTTAATCAATGAGGACCTAATGGTCCTCATTTTGCTATTTAGCCCGCAGAAAACCTTAGTTTATGTAGGTACATTGTAAACAATTCAGTTAATCAATCGTATGACCCACTCTATGAAAAACAATCACTCAAATAAAACCAGTCACTCTCAGAAAAACATCGTTGTGTTAGTTTCAGGAAGCGGAAGTAACTTACAGGCTATTTTAGATGCCTGCGATAGCGATATGATTGATGCATCGGTTAAAGCTGTCTTCTCAAACAAAGCAGAGGCTTTTGGATTAGAACGAGCGAAAACCGCAGGTGTTGACGCTCATTCAGTGAATCCAAAAGACTTTGGTTCACGTGAAGAGTTCGATCATGAATTGATGATTCAGATTGATGCATACCAACCCGATTTAATCGTACTTGCGGGGTACATGCGTATCCTGAGTTCAGAGTTTGTTCGTCACTATGCAGGGAAAATGGTCAACATCCACCCTTCTCTGTTGCCGAAATACCCAGGCCTACACACCCACCAGCGTGCCATTGATGCGCAAGACAAAGAACACGGTACTAGCGTCCACTTTGTTACCGAGGAGCTCGATGGCGGCCCTGTGATCTTGCAAGCTAAGGTGCCGGTATTTGAAGATGATGATGCTGATATGTTGGCAAGCCGAGTGCTGACTCAAGAACACTGCATTTACCCTATGGTCTGCAAGTGGTTCGCGGAAGACCGTTTATCAATGGTCAATGGACAGGCTGTGTTAGACGGTAAAGCATTAGGTAAACACGGTTACGCAGAAGAGTAATTCGTCAAACGACTCTCAGACAACAAATTGCTGAAAAACAAAAAGGCCGCTTACTGACTGGTTAGTGCAGTAAGCGGCCTTCGTTTGTTCGGGTTCAAGCAATACGATCTACAGCATTAGCTTAATGGCTCTGTCGGTGCTTGGCTCGCTACCTTTTTCGGCGCATAAGCAACATCTTCTAACGCTTGATTGTTGTTGCCAATCAGCTCACCAAAATGAAACAGTGCGTATTCGCCCGGCTTCATTCTAAACCACTGTTCATTGTCCGTAAGAGGTTGAGTTGCTACCACCGTCACCACATCATTTGGTGTAGTTTCTTCTTGGAAGTTAATCTCAACATCTTCATCAATCAGGCTCGCTTTACCAAAAGGTGCGCGCCTTGTTATCCAGTACAAATGGTTGGTACAGAAGGTCATCACATACTCACCATCACTGAGTAACATGTTGAAAACGCCTTTCTCACGCAGCTTGTCACAACACTCAGCCACAAAGCGAAACATACCTTCCATATCTTGAGGTGGCTCAGGAAAACGCTCTTCGAGTTGTTTGAGTAACCAACAGAAAGAGAGCTCACTGTCTGTCTCGCCGACCGGTCTGAAACGACCACTGATCAGATCGTCGTAATCCGTTAATTGACCATTGTGAGCGAAGGTCCAGTATCGCCCCCAAAGCTCACGAGTAAAAGGGTGTGTATTTTCTAGATTAACACCACCACGGTTCGCTTGACGGATATGACTGACAACGGCTTGGCTTTTAATTGGGTAGTTTTGAACCAACTCAGCGATCTTAGATTCACAGCTAGGGTTAGGATCTTTAAATGTACGAAAACCCTTTCCTTCATAGAAGGTAATACCCCAGCCATCGCGGTGCGGGCCAGTATTGCCTCCACGCTGCATAAGACCAGTAAAGCTAAAACAAATATCAGTTGGCACATTCGCGCTCATACCGAGCAATTCACACATGGTTTAATCTACTCCCTATTAAAACCAATGGAGCCTAAGCTGGGCTCCAAATGTCTGTAAAACTATTATTCCATCTCTTTTTCAACAAGCTGAATCACAATATGAATGATCTTAATGTGAATCTCTTGGATGCGATCTGCGTAACCAAAGTGTGGCACTCGGATTTCGATATCAGCACAACCCGCCATTTTGCCGCCATCTTTACCCGTCAATGCAATCGTCTTCATGCCTTTAGCTTGAGCAGCTTCAATCGCTTTTAGAATATTGGCAGAGTTACCTGAAGTCGACAGACCGAACAACACATCACCTTTACGACCTACCGCTTCTACATAACGAGAAAATACGTGGTCGTAGCCAAAATCATTACTCACGCAAGACAAGTGGCTTGGATCTGAAATCGCAATACCAGCGTAACCTGGACGGTTTTCACGGTATCGGCCTGTTAGCTCTTCCGCGAAGTGCATTGCATCACAGTGTGAGCCACCGTTACCACAAGAAAGCACCTTGCCTTCTTGCTTGAATGAGTCAGCAATCAGTTTTGCCGCCGCTTCAATTTGAGCGATGTTATGGTCGTCACTCAAAAACTTGTTAAGAACGTCAGCAGCTTCGTTTAATTCACTTTTGATTAGGTCTTGGTACATAAGGCTTATCTCTTATTTTTTTTAACGCAACTTAAAGTGCGTGAAATGAGAACTGAGGGTTCCCCCTCTTTATATCACTGAGTTTACCCACAAACATGAAATAGTGTCGACACTTAAGCCCAAAGATTGCCACCTTTATTAACCAGTCACTGTCGATCCGCCCAAATATTCACCACCAACCTCTCACAATTAGAATTTTAACTCTATTCAGATCGCTTTTTATCCAATTTAGAGTTTTACAAATATTTAATATTTTGTTTACACTTAACTGGTTAGACCTCTTACCTAAAACTTAATAACAATAAGTGATCTCTGAAAAGGAAATCGATCATGAACATATTGCTCTCCCTACTCGGTATGACCGTCATCTTAGGCGTCTGTCTTTACCATAGAGTTAGTCTTGTGCGTGCATTAGTTGTACTAACCTGCGCGATGATAGCACTCACACTGTTTGGCGGCGTCGCGATTACTGGCTGGCTTTGTTACCTATTAGCCGTTGCGATCTTTGCTGTACCGACCATTCGTCAGACACTGATCAGCCAAAAAGCACTCTCTTTATTTAAGAAAGTTCTACCGGCGATGTCTCAGACAGAAAAAGAAGCACTAGAAGCCGGCACAGTATGGTGGGAAGCAGAGCTGTTCAAAGGCAAACCTGAATGGAAGAAACTTCAGAACATTGCTGACCCGAAACTCTCTGAAGCTGAGCAAGCGTTTTTAGATGGTCCAGTAAATATCGTGTGTGAAATGGTCAATGATTACCAAGTCACTCATGAGCTTGCTGATTTGCCACCAGAAGTATGGCAATACCTGAAAGACCATAAATTCTTCGCCATGATCATCAAGAAAAAATACGGCGGCTTAGAGTTCTCAGCTTACGCTCAATCTTTGGTTCTACAGAAGCTAACAGGCGTTTCTAGTGTATTGTCATCGACGGTTGGCGTACCTAACTCATTAGGCCCTGGTGAGCTTTTACAACACTACGGTACAGAAGAACAAAGAAACCACTACCTGCCTCGCCTAGCGGAAGGTAAAGAGATCCCTTGTTTCGCACTAACTAGCCCAGAAGCTGGCTCAGACGCTGGCTCTATTCCAGATTACGGTGTGGTTTGTAAAGGCGACTGGCAAGGCGAAGAAGTACTCGGCATGCGCCTAACTTGGAACAAGCGTTACATCACTCTCGCGCCTGTCGCGACGGTATTAGGCTTAGCTTTTAAACTTCGTGACCCGGATGGCCTGCTTGGTGATCAAAAAGATCTTGGTATCACTTGTGCGCTTATCCCAACGGATTTAAAAGGCGTAGAAATTGGCAACCGCCACTTCCCACTAAACGTACCTTTCCAAAATGGCCCGACGCAAGGCGACGATATCTTCGTGCCTATCGATTTCATCATTGGCGGTCAGAAAATGGCCGGTCAAGGCTGGCGTATGCTGGTTGAGTGCCTGTCGGTTGGTCGTGGTATCACACTGCCTTCAAATTCAACTGGTGGCATCAAGTCTGCCGCGCTTGCAACTGGCGCTTACGCTCGTATCCGCCGTCAGTTCAAACAGCCTATTGGCCGCATGGAAGGGGTTGAAGAGCCACTTGCACGCCTTGCAGGTAACGCTTATGTAATGGACGCTGCAAGTAACCTAACCGTTGCGGGCATCGACCTTGGTGAAAAGCCTTCGGTTATCTCTGCAATCGTTAAGTACCACTGTACTCACCGTGGCCAGCGCAGCATCATTGATGCGATGGATATCGTCGGTGGTAAAGGCATTTGTTTAGGCCCATCGAACTTCCTAGCTCGTGGCTACCAAGGCTCGCCTATCGCGATTACGGTTGAAGGCGCAAACATCCTGACTCGTTCAATGATCATCTATGGTCAAGGTGCGATTCGCTGTCACCCTTACGTACTGAACGAAATGGAAGCGGCTTATTCTGAAAGCAGCGATGCGCTTGATAAGTTTGATTCAGCGTTAGCAGGGCACGTTAGCTTTACGATGAGCAACCTAGTCCGCAGCTTGTGGTTTGGTTTAACCGATGGTCGTGGTTCTGATGCGCCAACACCTTCAAATAAAACAGATAAACAGACACAGCGTTACTACCAACAGCTAAACCGCTACAGTGCAAACCTAGCGCTACTGTCTGATATCTCAATGGCAGTTCTAGGTGGATCACTGAAGCGTAGAGAACGTTTATCAGCAAGA
This sequence comes from Vibrio sp. 10N.239.312.D08, assembly GCF_041466145.1. Lineage (NCBI taxonomy): Bacteria > Pseudomonadati > Pseudomonadota > Gammaproteobacteria > Vibrionales > Vibrionaceae > Vibrio > Vibrio sp. 10N.239.312.D08. Next base: position 9,482 of record NZ_JBFSSD010000005.1, read on the forward strand.
TTGGGTGACATCCTGAGTCAACTTTACCTCGGCTCAGCAACGTTGAAGCGCTTTGAAAGTGAAGGCAGCCACGCTGAAGATCTACCGTTAGTACATTGGGGGATGCAAGATAGCTTACGTCAGACTGAAGTGGCGATTGATGAATTCTTAGCGAACTTCCCTAACCCTGTGATTGGTCGTCTGCTTCGTGTTGTGCTAATGCCATTTGGTCGTATCCGTCGTGCTCCAAACGACAAGCTCGATAGCAAAGTTGCGCACATTCTACAAACACCAAGCGAAACACGCTCTCGTATAGGTCGCGGCCAATACCTAGAAGCGACGGAATACAACCCAGTAGGTAAGATTGAAAAAGCGCTAGAAGTGATTCTTCAAGCTGAACCTCTGTTCGACAAAGTCTGCAAAGAGACACATCAAAAACGTGCCTTCTTACGACTTGATCTTGTTGCTCAGTTGGGACTTGAGAAAGGTATCTTAACGCAAGACGAAGCAAATCTTCTGATTAGCGCTGAGGAACATAGACTGTACACGATTAACGTGGATGACTTCTCACCAGAGGAGCTTGCAGCAAAATCTCAGTACCCAGACCAATCGATTGATAACGTCGCTTAAGGCCAGAAAAAGAAACAAAAACGGGACTACTATGAGTCCCGTTTTTTTGTTCATGATTTCGTTGCCACAAATTCCAATGCTTTATCTAGCAGCTTATTCTCTCTAGACAATCTAATCATCTAAGCGAGTTACTTGGGCGCCTTGAGCTGCATCTCAGGTAACGCTTTTTTCTTCGCCTTGACCTTACGAACCACAAACCAAATCAATAAGCCCAATAGAATCGCGACCACATTACCCACCGCAATAATGATCATACTGCGCTGTCTGTCATCTTCACGTTTTTGAAGGATCATCAACTCTGTTGCGATACGCTTCTGTTCAGCAAGAGCTTCTTCTTGAAGACGTCGTGACTCTGCTAAGTCGATATCTTCAACAACGCTGTACGACTGCTCGGTAATTGGAAAAATCAGCGGGCGCTGACTTGAAGCATCAGTGGCATAAACCATCCCTGACCAATTATAAATTCCTAAATCGCCATTATAAGGCACCTCTAAAGCGACTTTCATTGCGTCGACTTCAGCTTGCCCCTGCTTGTACATCACATATTCATCAGGAGCCTTGTGCTCAACATGAACCGCTAACGAGCTCGGTGCGATCATCCCCTGTTCACCAGACACCACAATAGTATGAGGTAAACCCTCTTTTCGTGATTGAATGAAGGTGCTAGTGATCGGTGTTGGGTAAACCAAGACTTCTTGCTCTTGCGCTCGCAGGAACACGCCATTACCAGAGGTAATACGCGCTCGGTATTTACCGGGCTCGATATCAATTGGCAAAGAGACAGTGAACACACCATCTCCGGCCTTTTCATCAAGATCAGCGCCATCATCGGCAAACTCGCCCATCACAACCGGCACCGGGCGCGCTTCTCTCACCAAAGACTCTTCGTTTTCAACAAACTTAGTAAAGGTAACCTTAAGCTTCACGCGATCGAGAAAATCGCGCAGCACCAGCGGCTTGCCATCAGAAGTCAGTCGAGCGGTAAATTTGATGCGCTCTGTTTGATACAACTTATCTGGGAACTCATTAGCATCCAAAACAAGATGAGACAGCAGCTTGATATTGTTCTTAGGGGAAACTTTACCTATCGCTTGCCAAGGGCCGGGCATCGGATTGTCGATAGAGATAATGTCCATGGACGATTCTTCGTACCAACGGACATTATCAGCATTGCGCCAAGAGTAGTATTTCTTGCCATCAGGGCGAACCAAAACGACAGGTTTAGAGTTATCGGCTCGATAAATCACAAAGGTGACTTGTTCAATACTGGAATCAACTCGAAAACGGTTGTCCAATAAACTCATAACGGATTCTGTTGCTGCATGTAAGCCAAAACTTAACAGCAATAAGCAACCGGTAGCCAATACCCTTAACATACTTTCTCCCTACTGACGCCAGAGGCAGCTTCCGCTTTTCTCGACGAGATCTAAACGACTTTGATGCGCTTCTACTTCATCGGCCGTAGCTCGTAAAACCTTTAGGGATTTTCGACCACTTTCTACTCTTCGTATGCTTTCGGCTTCGCCTTCCTGTTGACCAGCGTTAAATTGCAGCGAAGTTTGGCCACCCGTCATCAATAAGTAGACGTCGGCTAGGATCTCCGCATCGAGCAATGCGCCGTGGAGAGTACGGTGCGAGTTATCGATACCATAACGGTCACATAAGATATCTAGGTTGTTTCTTTTACCCGGGAATATCTTCTTCGCCATTGCCAAGGTATCGGTAACTTTACAGTAGTCATCCGTTTTACCTATCGCAGGATTAAGCTTCTCAAACTCATAGTCCATAAAGCCCGTATCGAAGGGCGCGTTATGAGCCACCAGCTCCGCACCTTTGATAAAGTCGAGAAACTCTTTATGTATGTCTTGGTACTCAGGCTTATCAATCAAGAATTCATCGGTAATACCGTGAACGCCAATCGCCTCTTCTTGAATCGCACGATCGGGCTTGATGTAGACATGGAAATGACGCCCGGTCAATCTACGGTTGATGATCTCTACTGCACCAATTTCAACGATGCGGTGACCCATATAGTGAGGGCCACCTTCTGTATTCATACCGGTGGTTTCGGTATCGAGTACAACAATGCGCTTATTTTCGTTCGAACTGTTTTTTTCGTTCGTGCTTTGTTCTGGAGTGCTACTGGTATTCATAAGGATAACTGTGTCAGACTATGCCGATAATGTGCTTGAGGTAATAGTATCAAATCATGACGAAACAAGTTGAAATTTTCACTGATGGTTCTTGTTTAGGCAACCCTGGTCCCGGCGGCTATGGCATCGTACTTCGCTACAAAAAAGTCGAGAAGACGCTAGCAGAAGGTTTCACGCTAACAACCAATAACCGTATGGAAATGCTCGCCGCTGTCGTGGCTCTGCAAACCCTCAAAGAACCTTGCTCTGTGATTCTGACCACAGATAGCCAATACGTGCGTCAAGGCATCACACAGTGGATTCATAACTGGAAAAAGCGTGACTGGAAAACAGCCGACAAGAAACCGGTTAAAAATGCCGATCTGTGGCAAAGGCTCGATAAAGAAACCGCTCGCCATAACGTTGATTGGCGCTGGGTAAAAGGACACGCGGGACACAGAGAAAACGAAATGTGTGATGATTTAGCGCGAAATGCAGCGGAGAATCCGACTCTAGAAGATACGGGCTATCAACCAAGCTAATCGTCTTTTTAATTAGACGCACATTTCAGAAAGCGATTTATAATTTCTTAAACTAATTGACAATTTCTCAATCGAATTGATAGATGAAAAGCCGACAACTAATCGGCTTTTTCTGTTTTTAGCGGATATGACGCTTTGGCTGAATCCATTGTACGGCGCGTATTGGTTCTAAAACTTGCCCCAACAGGCGAGAAACGTCGCTTGAGGTGCCAATGTGGTTTGATGGGTTTTAGCGGGTAAGTACGCTTACGAGCAACAATAAAGTATTGGCTTCCGGCGAAGGATGCACAACCACCTAAGCTGTTCTCCAACCACGTCCACATCGCTTGATACTTACTCATAGGAAACAGCGCGTAGGTGTCACAATGAATTACTTCATAGTTAAGTACACCTAACCAGTCTTTAATTCGACTTGGCGTGTACATACGCCCACTCCAGGGTAAGCTGTTCTTTCGCCAAGGCATCAAACTGGCAAGCCCAGTGACACTGATTGGGTTGAAGCCGGTGATAATGATATAGCCATCGTCCATCATCACTCGATCGACTTCTCTCAATAAGCGATGCGGGTCATTGCTATAATCTAGCTGATGACTCAGTACTACAACATCAAAGCTTTTCTCCAAAAAGGGTAAATTATAGCCATCCGCTATCACATTATGTAATGGGTTCTGGATATCTAGGTTTACTTGATGTTGAATGTTGCATGTGCAGCTAGAAATCTCACTACTGAGGCCACCGAGCTTGAGCATATGGTAACCAAATAGCTTTGGGCACCACTCATCGAGTCGAGTTTGAATAGATTCTCTCAACCAGTCCCCATTGTGCAATTGCGCCCAAGTGTAAGGACGTTCAAACTTCTTTCTGCTACGTGCTGGCTTCATCAATAATCTGTCTCACTTATTCTGTCGCACTAATAGTGACTGGAGAACCAATAATGTTACATATCAAAAGCATACCTGCATTTAACGACAATTACATCTGGCTGATTCAAAATAGCGATCGCCGTTGTGCTGTCGTCGACCCTGGTGATGCGGCTCCAGTATTAGAGTACTTGGCACACCATGAGCTAACTTTAGATGCAATCTTGATTACACACCACCACCACGATCACATTGGTGGTGTTCCAGAACTCGTTAGACAATTTCCCGGCGTGGATGTTGTCGGTCCAAGGAATGAACCTATCCCTACCTTAACTCATCCGGTCGATGATGGTGATCAATTAGAACTGTTTGGCGAAGTATTCCTCGTCCTAGGGCTCAGTGGCCATACTGCGGGTCATATTGGTTATGTGGGCGATGCCAAACTGTTTTGTGGTGATGTGTTGTTCTCTGCGGGCTGTGGCCGAATCATGGAAGGCACACCACAACAGATGTTCGATGCACTGAATAAGATCACGGCTCTGCCTCAAGAAACCGAAGTTTATTGTGCACATGAGTACACTGCAGCCAATATCGCTTTCGCATTAGCCGTAGAGCCTGATAACCAACATTTGCAGCAATATCGCGACCAAGTGAACCGACTTCGCGCTCAAAATAAGTCGACCATCCCCACAAATTTGAGACAAGAGAAGTTTGTGAACCCCTTCCTGCGCTATACCGAGCCAAGTGTAGTGAAATCAGTGTCTAATCGCACCGAGCAGACCGATCCTTTATCGGTATTCACCGCTTTACGTGCGTGGAAGAACGAATTTTAACAAATACAGACTTGTCACTCATAGGGGGTGGCAAGTATTATCATCGGCCGTTAATTAAAAAGGCTGTAACATGCGAGTTAAGTACAGCTGGGCTTTGGTATTACTACTTTCTGGTTGCCAATTAACTCAGTCAGAGAATCCAGACCAAGCTTCCGAGCAAACCAACACATCTCCTACTAAAGAAGTTTCTCAAGCGAACGTTTCATCAGAAGCAACAGCCAAAGAAGATCAAAAAGTTGAAGCACCTGTCGTTACTCCACAAACACAAGAAGATGTTTGGAAACGCATTGCGATGCAACTTGAAATGGAAGTGCCAGACCAAAAGAAGGTCGACTACTACCGAACTTGGTATCTCAAGCACCCGAGTCATCTAAAAACAGTATCAAAGCGTGCTGAACCTTTCTTGTATCTGATCACGACTAAGATTGAAGAAAAAGGCTTACCACTAGAATTGGCACTACTACCCGTTGTAGAAAGCTCTTTCGATGCGTTTGCCTACTCTCATGGCAGTGCTGCTGGTCTATGGCAATTCATTTCAGGCACTGGCAAAGACTACGGGCTTGAACAGAACTTTTGGTATGACGGCCGCCGCGATGTTGCCGCCTCTACCGACGCCGCATTGGACTTCCTCTCAGATCTTAACCGACGTTTCGATGGCGACTGGAATCATGCGATTGCTGCCTATAACAGTGGTGGTGGTCGAGTAAACAGCGCAATCCGCAAGAACAAGAAGCTTGGCAAGCCAATCGACTTTTTCTCTTTGGACTTACCAAAAGAGACCAGCAGCTATGTACCTAAACTGCTTGCTCTAGCAGATGTCATTGCCAACCAAGAAAAGTATGGCATCGATATTCCGGCGATCCCGAATAAGCCAGTGCTGACTCTGGTTAACCCTGAAGAACAGCTTGATTTAGCCATTGCTGCGAACTACGCAGGCATTCCTGTCAAAGAACTTCAAGGTTACAACCCGGCTTACAACCAATGGGCAACGGCACCAGAGAAACACCAACAACTATTACTTCCTTTAGATTCAGTTGAGAAATTCAACAAAGAAGTCGCTGCCAATAAAGGCAAAGGCATGAAGTTGGTGCGTTACAAGGTTCAATCTGGTGACAGCATTAGCGTACTGGCAAGCAAATATAACACCACCAGCAAAGTGATCCGCTCTGCAAACGGTTTGAGCAACAACAATATTCGTATTGGCCAGCACTTACTTATCCCAACATCCACCAAAGACGACAAGACATACGCCCTAAGCGCCTCAAACCGCCTAGCAAGCACACAGTCGAAGAGTCGTGGTCAATATAAGCTCAGCCATACTGTAAGAAGTGGTGACAGCCTATGGACGATTGCACGCGCAAATAAGGTCTCTCATCAATCACTGGCTAAGTGGAATGGCATGGGACCACGCGACACGCTTAGAGTTGGTCAAGAACTGGTCATTTGGAAGAACGGCTCAGACGGCGCCATCATCCGTACGATCTTTTATAACGTAAGATCAGGTGACACAGTCAGCGGTATTGCATCAAAGTTCAAAGTAAAAAGTACAGATGTTGTAAAATGGAACACTTTGCAGAACAAAAAATACCTACAGCCAGGACAAAAACTGAAGCTGTATGTTGATGTAACTAAGGTAAGTGTATGAACCCGTCAAGTAACCCACTCGTCATGCTGTTGGATATATTCCGTTCGCCAACAGCTTGTTTCTTAGCGCTTTATCAACGAAGTGCTTGGGGATGGCAACCCTACGTCGTATTAATGCTCAGCCCATTTTTGTTTTGGGGTGCTTATTTTTCGAATGTAGATTTTGCATGGTTAAGTGCAGAGCTCTCGCAGCAACTGGCTCAAACGAACCCTGACCAATTGGCGTTACTTGACAGCAATACCTTACTCGCAAGTGAAATCATCAGCGACGTATTTGGCCGAACATTAACCATCGTTCTATTGGCATTCTGGTTTAACCTAGCAACCAAGCCAAGCCAACATCAGCACAGCTTTTGGCGATGGTTTGCAGCGGCATCGGTTGTTATATTCCCAGCTGTTTTAGGTGATGTAGCAAGCTACGCAAGCCTGATACTCAAGCATGGACATGTGATGAACTACGCTGCCGACTTGAACAGCTTAAATGGCTTGATCAAGTTACCGCTAACTAATGATTGGTCACAGTTTGCTAGCTCATTACCACTGCTTCTGCCATGGTACATCGTGCTAGGTTATGCTGCGGTATTAACGTGGACTGAGTTTGAACGCGGGCAAGCGCTTGTGATTTCAGGCTTACCATGGGTTGGCTACTACCTAATCTGGGCGCTCTACATTTTAATCTTTTAAGTAGAAGAGATAAGGCTAGCGAAGACTCTCTAGCCTATTGTTCCGTTAGATTTCCCAAGGTAACCACCGTGCGAATGGTTAAGTTCCAATGACTAATAGCTAATCACTATTTAGCCTTAAAGGTCACTCGCATAGGGTTATGATCAGAAGCGTCCGTAATGGGCGCTTTTGCTTTTTCTACCTCTAGCCCTCGATAGAACACATGGTCGAGCACCAGTCCTGTAATGAACTGAGTTCTGTTATCTGGCTCAAAGGCAACTTCCGTCAAACCAACCTTCTCCAACGCATCTTTCAATACAGCAACGCGAGCTTCACTCCAGCTATTAAAGTCCCCAGCAAAAATAACCGGCCCACGATACTTTTTCAGATTGTCAGTTAAGCTCTTGAGCTGAGCCTCGTAATCTTCCGTACCAAAGGTAAAGTTCACAGCGTGGATATTAATCACAGCCAGCTCTTCGCCATTGTTTAGTTGGTAACGCGACCAAAGCGCCGATTTAGGCAGTTGAAGCCAAGGTTCTTCATGAGTATAAGCACACGCTTCAATCGGTAAATGGGTTGCTAGGTTGAGTACCCCAGCACTTTGCTCAAAGGCCTCAAACGCATTAACACGTGTGCTTCCCCACTGTCCGCTCATTACCCATTGGCGAAGTCCTTCTGTCATACTAGCTTCTTGCAGCAAGACTAAATCGCTACCTGCCGACAGCTTATTTAACTCACTCTGCCAATTATTTCGGTTTTGCTTGTAGATATTCCACACCGTAATGTCTAAGCCATCAGACACATCAATCGCTTTCGGTGCAGAGTTTTGGTAGCAACTGTAGATGTCGTTACTGGTACTTTGAGAGGAAATGATCAGGTTGGGTTTATTCGGGATCACGAAGATAAAATGAAAACTAACGACAGCAAGCGTTATCAATAACGTGATAACAATGATGGTTTTCTTAAACATACAGCACCCTACCAGAGATGAAAAAGGAGCGATAAACGCTCCTTTTAGGGTAATAGTTTTTTTATACGGCGTCTTCGTCTTCTTCGCCAGTACGAATACGTACCACACGTTCAACTTCAGTAATGAAGATCTTACCGTCACCAATTTTACCTGTTTGAGCCGTCTCAATGATGGTATCAACACATTGGTCAGCCACTTCGTCGGTCACAACGATTTCTAGTTTCACTTTAGGTAAAAAGTCGACCATGTACTCTGCACCGCGGTATAGCTCAGTATGACCTTTTTGACGTCCAAAGCCTTTAACTTCAGATACTGTCATACCCGTAATACCCACTTCTGCAAGTGCTTCACGTACATCATCAAGTTTGAATGGCTTGATAATGGCTTCAATCTTTTTCATGTTCATCCCTTAAACTGTGCGAATGGCTCATTATCGGTTAGCTATAGTAAACATTCAATGAAAAAAGCCAGAGCTTTAAAGCTCTGGCTCGAAATTTATCATCTTGTTTAATCAGCGCTTTGAGAAGGTTTTACTTAAGGCTTGCGTAGTAAGCGGCTAGATTCGCGATGTCTTCATCACTCAGCATTGAAGCTTGAGCCTGCATTACAGCGGCCAAACCGCCGGTGCGCTGGCCATTCTTATAGGCCTTAATTGATGAAGCGATGTATTGCTCGTTTTGACCTTTAAGGTTTGGATAGCCAGGGATCACTGCGATACCGTCTGCACCATGACATGCCGCACAGATTGCTGCTTTAGCTTGACCCGCAGCAACATCAGCCGCCAGAGCGTTACCACTCAATAGTCCAAATCCAAGAACTAATCCTAGTGTAATTTTCTTCATTGCATATTCCATTAATTATTTTTATTAAAGTGACGGTGAATTGTGACATAAACTTTTTCTACTTGCTCCAAAGCGCTTCACAATCTTGACCTTCGTAGTTTTTATCTACGAATAAGCCTAAAACAGCGATCACTCGATCGCCATCCATTAATATCGGCGTTCTGCGTCTTAACCAACTGGGTACTTGGTACTCTTGAAACAACTTCTTAAGCTTCCTGCTATGACCGCGCCCAACAGGGTGTGCTGACAATCCCTCAGGGTTAAATATCACTCGCAGTGTTCCTCTCGTTGTGTTGAGACTAAAATGTTGCGCATCACAGTGGTTAGATACACCATCACTCGCCGCTGAAGTTAAGTGTAGTTCCCCTAAACCGTCAGGCAAAACTAAGCTCTCTTCCATCGAGATATCACTTTGCCAGTTCGACAAGTCTTTGGTCTCTTTTACGACATGGAGCTGATGATTAAAACGTCTAACCTCAACCTCATTCAACACCAGCTTAGGGTTGGCGTCTGCCTGAGCACATGCCACCTCATCCCATATAAGTTTGAGCTGCTTTTGGCTCGGCATCGGTTGATTACAGCGGCTCAACCACATTCTTAATAAGCGTGCACGCAGTAAATCAGAGTACTGAGATAATACCTCAATACTTAAGCTGTGCTTCTCAGTCAAAGCTTGTTGTAAGTGAGATTCTAACAACTCATCCAACAGTAACTCTTGCTCTGCACATAGCTGAGCACTACGACTGACCGATTCTCGAAAACTAGGCCAACGCTCGGTCAGTGTCGGAGTGACTTGATGACGAATAAAATTACGGTCAAAGCGAACGTCTTGATTACTCTCATCTTCTACCCAAGTTAAAGCCATATCGCGCGCCGCCACTTCAATATCCGTTCTCGTCACCGACAGCAGTGGGCGAACGATATGAGCACCTGAAAATGGCATCACTTTCGCCATTGAAGAGAGCCCTTTCGGACCACTGCCACGCTTAAGAGCTAACAAGAAGGTCTCGACTTGGTCATCGATGTGCTGTCCTGTCACTAACACATCACCTTGTCTAATATGCTTTTTAAGGGCTTGGTATCGCGCGTCTCGAGCCAGCTTTTCAACGCTTTCTCCACGGCTAATATCTAGCGAGACTCGTTCAATGAACAAGGATACCGACAAAGCATCACACCATGTTTTGCACTGCTCTGCCCAATAATCAGCATTGTTGCTTAAGCCGTGGTGAACATGTACCGCACAGCAATCGATGTGATGGGACTTAGCGAATTGGGCAGCCAACTCCAACAACACTCGTGAATCGACACCACCACTGAAAGCGACGATCAACCGACAAGGCTTAAGCGCGCTTTGATCAAGTACAGATGTGAAGGTATCAATTAAGTGTGTCATGAGGCTAATAAACCAAGAGATCGTGTGTTAAGGGATAATGTTTTAATAATAAAAAAGGGTTGGCACTGAGTCCAACCCTTTCATCATTTGTTCGTATAGCTAGCCTTATCGCTAAGGCAAGTTATCAGCAGTAGCCGTAGCTCATTAGACGCTGGTAACGACGCTCAAGCAGCGTTTCGTTATCAAACTGCTCTAGCTCTTCTAGCTGTTTAACTAACATGTCTTTCATGTTTTGAGCGGTTTGTGCAGGGTCGCGGTGCGCGCCACCTAGAGGCTCAGGAATGATTTCGTCGATAAGCTCAAGCTCTTTAAGACGAGGAGCAATCAGGCCCATCGCTTCAGCTGCTTGTGGTGCTTTATCTGAATCGCGCCATAAGATTGAAGCACAACCTTCTGGAGAGATTACTGAGTACGTAGAGTACTGAAGCATGTTCACGTAGTCACCAACACCAATCGCTAGTGCACCACCAGAACCGCCTTCACCCACAACGTTACAGATAACAGGAACTGAAAGGCCAGCCATCACTTTTAGGTTTTTAGCGATAGCTTCAGATTGACCACGCTCTTCAGCACCAACACCTGGGTATGCGCCCGCTGTGTCGATGAAAGTAATAATAGGCATGTTGAAACGCTCAGCAGTTTCCATTAGACGTAGCGCCTTACGGTAACCTTCTGGCTTTGGCATACCAAAGTTACGGATCACTTTCTCTTTAGTCTCACGACCTTTCTGGTGACCAATAACCATAACAGGACGGCCATTTAGACGAGCCATACCACCCACAATAGCTTTGTCGTCAGCGTAAGCGCGATCGCCCGCCATCTCTTCAAACTCTGTGAATGCATGCTCCAGGTAATCTTTGGTGTAAGGACGTTGAGGGTGACGAGCAAGTTGAGCTACCTGCCATGCACCTAAGTCACTAAAGATTTTCTGTTTAAGCTCTAAGCTTTTTTTCTCTAGTTGTTCGATTTCTTTGTCTAGATCTACCGCTGTGTCACCACCGTGACGCGAAACGTCACGTAGCGCTTCGATTTTTGCTTCAAGTTCAGCGATAGGCTTTTCAAATTCTAGAAAGTTCAGGCTCATCTATGAATCCTTGTTGATTCAGCTCCGCATTCGCGAAGCTAAATTTTAGTTAAATTCGAGTTCTACTTGGCTATTTCCAAGCAGCTGTTTTAATTCGTCTAGTAATGTATCACTTGGCGTCACGCGCCATTCTGTGCCCAATGTTAACCGCGCTCTAGCGTCGGCACGCTGGTAGTATACATTGACTGGGACCGTTCCGGCTCTATAAGGTTCTAAGATTTGACTAAAGCGTTCAAAAAATTGACCGTTAATTTGGGATTGGTCGATAGATATCGACACCCCACGAGCATATTTCTCACGGGCGCTTCCTAAGTCCATGACCTCGCGCGCGGACATTTTAAGCCCGCCATTGAAATCATCAAAGCTGACCTGTCCGGAAACGACCACAATTTTGTCTTTTTCGAGCAATTCTGCGTAGCGATCGAGCGCATCCGAGAACAACATCACTTCCATTCGCCCCGAACGGTCATCAAGTGTCATCAAACCAATTCGCGTGCCGCGCTTCGTCGTCATCACTCTCGCAGCAATCACCAAGCCTGCAATTGTTAGTGATTGGTCACGACGCGTTGGCGTGGCATCTTTCAAACGACAGCTGGTGTATTTCGCTAACTCTTTGATGTAAGCGTTAACCGGGTGACCCGTTAAATACAAACCAAGCGTTTCACGTTCACCTTCAAGCCAAACCTTCTCAGGCCATTTAGGCACTTGGGTATACTTGTGTTCAACCTCTTCCGGAGCGTCGGTCAACACGCCAAACATATCAGATTGACCAAAAGACTCGGCATGGTGATGTTGACTCGCTGCCTTCACCGCATCTTTCAAAGATGCCATCATCGCCGCTCGGTGAGGACCTAATCTATCTAAGGCTCCGGATAGAATCAACTTTTCGATAACACGTTTATTAACCTTCTTCAGATCAAGACGTGCACAGAAGTCGAATAAGTCTTTAAAGTAACCACCTTTATTTCGCGCTTCAATGATCGCTTCAATAGGGCCTTCACCGACCCCTTTGATCGCACCGATGCCATAAACAATCGCGCCATCTTCATCCACGTTAAAGCGGTACAGACCCGAGTTGATATCTGGTGGTAAAAGCTTGAGCTTCATACGGAAACATTCATCAACAAGGCCAATAACCTTCTCGGTGTTATCCATATCTGCCGTCATTACCGCAGCCATAAATTCCGCTGGGTAGTGCGTTTTCAGCCATAGCGTTTGATAAGAAACCAGTGCATATGCTGCGGAGTGAGATTTGTTAAAGCCGTAGCCCGCAAATTTCTCTACCAAGTCAAAGATCTTCATGGCCAGCTCGCCATCAACACCATTGGCTTCAGCACCCTCTTTAAAGGTACCACGCTGCTTTGCCATCTCTTCTGGCTTTTTCTTACCCATCGCACGACGCAACATATCCGCTCCACCAAGCGTATAGCCAGCAAGGATCTGTGCGATTTGCATTACCTGCTCTTGATACAGGATGATGCCGTACGTAGGTTCTAGCGTCTCTTTCAGCGATTCGTGTTGCCACGTTTCATCAGGGTAAGAAACCGCTTCACGGCCGTGTTTACGGTCGATAAAGTTATCTACCATGCCTGATTGCAGAGGACCCGGACGGAACAGGGCTACCAATGCGATAATATCTTCAAAACAGTCGGGCTGTAGACGTTTGATAAGGTCTTTCATACCACGCGATTCCAGCTGGAATACCGCGGTGGTTTCAGAATTTTGTAATAGGTTAAATGACGCTTGGTCATCAAGAGGAATCGACTCGATACGAACCGGTTCTTTCCCCTCTTTCTTCAAACGTGGATTCACTAGGCCTAACGCCCAGTCGATGATGGTCAGGGTACGCAGCCCCAAGAAGTCGAACTTAACCAAGCCAGCCGTTTCAACGTCATTCTTATCGAACTGCGTTACTGGGAAGTTACCTTCTGCGTCGGCATAGATTGGCGCAAAATCGGTGATCGTGGTGGGTGAGATAACAACACCACCTGCGTGCTTACCGGCATTTCGCGTACAACCTTCAAGGATGCGACACTTATCAATCAGCTCACGAACTTCTTCATCGCCATCGTAAAGCTCTGGCAATGCAGGTTCAGCAAGGAATGCTTTCTCTAGCGTCATACCCGGGTCTGGCGGTACAAGCTTTGAAATTCGATCGACGAAACCAAACGGGTGGCCCAATACACGGCCTACATCGCGGATTACCGCTTTTGCCGCCATGGTACCAAAGGTGATGATCTGAGAAACGGCATCACGACCGTACATTTCAGCCACGTGATCAATAACTTGGTCACGCTTATCCATACAGAAGTCGATATCGAAATCGGGCATGGATACACGTTCTGGGTTCAAGAAACGTTCGAAAAGTAGATCGTATTCAAGTGGATCGAGATCGGTGATATCCAAGGCGTAAGCGACTAGAGAGCCGGCACCAGAACCACGGCCAGGACCTACTGGCACATCGTTGTCTTTTGACCACTGGATGAACTCCATTACGATCAAGAAGTAACCTGGGAAACCCATGTTGTTAACAACTTCGAGCTCAATCTTGAGTCGCTCATCGTATTCCGGTCTGCGCTCAGCACGCACTTTTTCATCTGGGAATAGGAACGCTAGACGTCGCTCAAGGCCTTCTTCAGATTTCTTGATCAAGAAGTCTTCAATCGCCAAACCTTCCGTTGGGAAGTTAGGCAGGAAGTACTCGCCCAGACGAACCGTTACATTACAACGCTTAGCAATCTCAACACTGTTCTCAAGTGCTTCAGGAATGTCTGAGAACAGCTCACACATCTCTTCTTCACTACGTAGATATTGCTGCGCGCTGTAGTTCTTAGGGCGACGAGGATCGACCATAGTGAAACCATCATGGATCGCCACGCGGATTTCGTGAGCATCAAACAGGTCTTCAGTTAGAAAAACCACTTCGTTGGTTGCGACAACAGGCAGGTCTTCCTGTTCAGCAAGCTCTAACGCAAAGTGTAAGTATGACTCTTCATCTGGTCGTCCGGTACGAATCAGTTCCAAGTAAAAACGATCGGCGAAGTACGTTTTGTAAAACTCGACGCTGCTTGCAACCAAGTCACGGTTACCTTTCAGCAACGCCTTACCAATCTCACCTTCTTTGGCGCCCGATAGAATGATCAGGCCTTCTGCATTCTCAATTAGCCACTCTTTATCAATAACAGGCTGATGTTGAACATGACCACGAAGGTAAGCTTTTGAGATGAGTAACGTTAGGTTGTTATAACCTTTATTGTTCGTTGCGATAACGGTGAGCTTGGTCAACTCGTCACCGAATTCTGGAGACTGCATCAAGAAGTCAGCACCAATAATAGGTTTAACCCCACACCCATGGGCAGTACCGTAAAACTTCACTAAACCACACAGGTTGGTAAAGTCGGTCAATGCTAGAGCAGGCATACCCATTTCAGCGACTTTTTTAACTAATGGTGGCACCTTGGATAGGCCATCCACCATCGAAAAGTCACTGTGTACGCGTAGGTGAACAAATTTTGGATCTGACATTATTTTTCCTGAGTTCTAGGTTTAGGCCTAGGATTACAACTGTGTGTATTCTATTTTTTTCTAATACAAGTTAGCAACTTTATTAGATGCCAAGCTCTAGTTAACGTAAAGCTCTAATCTATACCAAGAATACGTTTTACTGGCTTAAAGCTCTTGCGGTAATGCTCGGTTACACCATGTTTTTCAATCGCTTCGAAATGCGCTTTGGTCGGGTAACCTTTATGCTTAGCAAAACCAAACTCTGGATGAAGTTTATCAAGATCTTCCATCTCTTGGTCACGAACCACTTTAGCGATAATAGACGCCGCACTGATTTCAGCCACTCGCAAGTCACCCTTCACAATAGCAAGACCATCCATCGGCAGTTCAGGAACGCGGTTTCCATCTATCAACGCCATATCAGGTTGAACGCTCAAACCTGCGATAGCTCGCTGCATAGCTACCATCGTCGCTTGCAGAATATTCAACTCATCAATTTCTTGTGGAGAGCAACGACCGACAGACCACGCTAAAGCTTTCTCTTTGATTTCTGGAAGCAGCGCAAGACGCTTTTTCTCAGATAATTTCTTTGAGTCGTTCAAGCCTTCAATTGGGTTGTTTGGATCGA
Source organism: Vibrio sp. 10N.239.312.D08 (assembly GCF_041466145.1). NCBI lineage: Bacteria > Pseudomonadati > Pseudomonadota > Gammaproteobacteria > Vibrionales > Vibrionaceae > Vibrio > Vibrio sp. 10N.239.312.D08. The sequence continues at coordinate 25,186 of NZ_JBFSSD010000005.1, forward strand.
GGATAACCGCAGCAGTCACCACGTCGCCAACCAAAGGGCCACGTCCTACTTCATCCACGCCAGCAAACAGCTGGTAGCCTTGCGGGTATTCAAATGGAGGAAGCTCTTTTTTCTCTTTTACTGCCATAACTAATCTCTTAATATTCTGTAAGTAAGCGCTTTATGCTTCAACAAAAGGTCGGTCAATCAATTTCAATACTGCGTTAGCGGCTTGTTTGTCTGCGTCTTTACGGATCCAGTGATGCATCTCGGTAAAGCGTTCGATCAAGGCACTGTTATCGGCTGATAGCATTTTATCGACAGACGGGAACAAAAAGTCTGGGTGGCACTCTTCAAGAATATGCTCTTTCACGATCTCTTCACCAGCCAAAATATTCGGCAGTGACACAAACTCAGTGATCGCCAACTTCTTAACAATGTAACCCGTCAGCTTATTTACTTTGTAACCAACCACCATAGGGCGTTTAAGCAACATACATTCAAGAGCCACGGTACCTGAAGCCAAGAGCACAGAATCAGCGGCGGTAATCACGTTGGTTGCCGTATCTTCGACTAACGTGAATTCAAGCTCAGGTGCGGTCGATTGCCAGATTTCAGTAAACTGCTTTTTACGCTGCTCGTTAACGAGCGCAACAACAAAATTGATATCCGGATACTTCTGCTTGATACGTTGGCAAGTTTCGATAAATGGCTGAGCAATCAAACCCATCTCACCACCACGACTACCCGGTAATACGGCTAACCACTGCTTGTCTTGATCAAGACCTAACAGCTCTCGAGCATCTTGTTTACTAGGCTCTAAAGGAATCGCGTCTGCCAACGTGTGACCAACAAACTCACAGGCAACGTTATATTTATCGTAGAACGCTTTTTCGAACGGCAAGAAAGCCAAGACTAAGTCGGTTGCTTTGTCGATTTTAAAGATACGCTTTGGACGCCAAGCCCACACTGAAGGGCTCACGTAATGCACCGTTTTGATACCAGCGTTCTTAAGGTCTAACTCAAGCCTTAGGTTGAAATCGGGCGCGTCGATACCGACAAAGACATCGGGTGGATTTTGAGTGAAATACTTAACCAGCTCTGCTTTTACTTTTAACAAGCGAGGTAAACGGCCAAGCACTTCAACTAAGCCCATAACGGCCAGCTCTTCCATCTCGAAAAGAGACTCACAACCTAGGGCTTTCATTTTCGGCCCGCCAATGCCAACGAACTCTGCATTCGGGTATTGTGATTTGATCGCTTTGATAAAGCCTTCACCAAGCGTATCGCCAGACAGTTCGCCGACAACAATGCCTACGCGCAATGGTTCATTCGAAACGAAGTCCGAGCTATTGGTTGCTGCTTCTTGCTGTGCCATAGTTTTTCAATTCCCTTGTTGCCTAAAACAAAAAAGACCGCCTAACGAGTAGCGATCTTTTTGTTATACCATTCTGATGAAGTAGTTATTGCCATACTCACATTGATTGGTACATAACCATATCGAGTATTAACGAATAATACCGCGCTCAGAGTTCTCTAGCATTTCAAGCATAGGCGCTACCGAAGTAAACTCTTTTGCCATTTCAACTAAAGCCACTTTCGCTTCTTCAAGTGTTTTACCTGAACGGTATAACTCTTTGTACGCCTTCTGTAGTGCACGAATTTCAGGTTTTTCAAATCCGTTACGCTTCAAACCTACTAGATTAAGACCGAATGGAGCCGCGTGGTTACCCTGTGCAAGCACGTACGGCAGTACATCTTGAACAACTGCAGAACAACCACCAATGTATGCGTAAGCACCAATTGAGCAGAATGGGTGAATCGCAGAAAGTGCCATAACACCAGCGTAGTCGCCAACCGTTACATGACCGCCAAGAATAGCGTTGTTACCAATGTGAGTGTGGTTACCAACAATAACATCGTGCGCTACGTGAGCATTAACACAAAGTAAGTTGTCATCACCAATCACTGTGGTTGCTTTGTCTTGAACCGTACCACGATGGATTTGAACCGCTTCACGAATTACGTTGCGATCACCGATCACAACTGTTGTGTCTTCGCCGCCGTATTTCTTATCTTGGTTTTCTTCACCGATAACAGCGTGTGGGAAGATACGGTTTTCTTTACCAATGGTTGTGTGACCTTTGATCACAACGTGCGACATCACTTCAGTGTCGTCTCCAATGGTCACGTTACCAGCAATGTAAGTGAAAGGCCCAACCGTCACGTTAGCACCGATAGTTACATCACCTTCGATTACTGCTGCCGGGTGAATTTTCGCTGTTTCATGAATCATATTAAAACTCTCTACGAGCACATTTAAGTTCAGCTGAACATACAACTACGCCGTCAACCTTAGCAACACCATTAAACGATGCGATGCCACGACGTTCTTTTAAGAATTCAACTTCGATAACCAGTTGGTCACCAGGTACTACTGGCTTACGGAATTTTGCTTTATCAACACTTGCAAAGTAGTAAAGCTCGTTGCCAGAAGGCGCACCGAAAGATTTGAATGCTAGAAGGCCTGTTGCTTGTGCCATTGCTTCTAAGATCAACACGCCTGGGAATACAGGAAGCTGAGGGAAGTGGCCTGTGAACTGAGGTTCGTTAACAGAAACATTCTTAATTGCGGTCAGTGTTTTTTCTTTTTCAAAGCTAGTCACACGATCAACCATTAAGAATGGGTAGCGATGAGGTAGTAGTTCCTGAATTTCAGTAATGTTCATCGTTGTCTGTTCAGTAGTCAAAGTCGTATTCCTATGTATATTCTTTATTTAATTAGAAGGATTATAAACGAAAAAGACTCGCTGTACGCGAGCCTTTTATTAGAAATGCTGGAATTATGATTCCGCGCTCTTCTCAATAAGTTTTTCAACGGTTTTCAAACGCTTGTTCATTTCATCAATACGATGAACTCGCGTCGCTGTTTTACGCCAGTCTTTATTTGGCTGTAAAGGAATACCCGAAGAGTACATGCCTTTCTCAGTGATGCTGCGCATTACCATCCCCATACCGGTGATTGTAACGCCGTCAACGATTTCAATGTGACCATTAATCACACAACCACCACCAATAATACAGTACTTACCTATCGTCGTGCTGCCTGCAATGATAGTACCACCAGCAAGAGCTGAACCATATCCGATGTGAACATTGTGAGCAATCTGGAGTTGGTTATCTAGGATAACGTTGTCTTCGATGATTGTGTCATCTAATGCGCCGCGGTCGATGGTAGTACACGCGCCAATTTCTACGCGGTTACCAATGCGAACAGAGCCGACTTGCGGGATCTTAACCCATTCGCCTTTCTCGTTCGCATAACCAAAGCCATCAGAGCCAATAACAGTACTTGATTGGATCAGACATGCTTCACCAATCACAACTTCATGGTAAACACTTACGTTAGCCCACAGCTTAGTGCCTGCGCCAATTTTTGCATTTTTACCAATAAAGCAACCAGCACCGATGATCACATCATCACTAAGTACTACACCAGACTCAATCACAGCGTTCGCACCAATAGACACATTTTGTCCAATAGTTGCATCGCTAGAGATTGAAGCAGAATCAGCAATAGCCGCTGCGGGTGCAGGAGTAGTATCAAGCGCTTGAGCAACCTTAGCAAAAGCAACGTAAGGGTCACTAACCACAATAACGTTGGTCTTACACAATTCGCGCTCACTCTCTTTAACCATAATAGCGGACGCTTTACAGTCACCTAGGTGCTTGCTGTACTTCACGTTAGAAAGGAACGTAATGTTACCTTCTTGCGCTTTATCCATAGGAGCGACTGCTGAGACGGTAATCGTACCGTCTCCGTGTAGCTCTCCCCCAGTAATCGTTGCCAATTCGGCTAAAGTCAGGTTCTTCATAAAACTTATTTCAGTGATTTAATTACTTGCTCAGAGATGTTGTATTCAGGCTTACCGTATTGTAGAGCTTGAATATCAACGATCATGTCGTAGCCTTCTTTCTCTGCAACTTTAGTTACAGCATCTTGAATCACTTTGAACAGCTTCTGCTTCTCTTGTGCTTCACGACGTTGACTTGCTTTTTCTAATGCTTGAGCTTTGATTTTGTACTTGCTGTCTAGTTGGCCAACTTCGATACGAAGCTTCTCAACTTCTTCAGGACCTAGTAGCTCGCCATCACGCTTAAGCTTTTCAATCTTGGTTTTCGCTTCAGCTTGAATGCTTTGTAGCTCAGCCGCTTTATCTTTGAACTCATCCTGCATTTTTTGAAGAACAACTTCACGCTGAGGTAGAGCCTGGAATACTTGTGCAGTGTTTACATAACCCACTTTTTGCGCAGCTTCAGCAGCTGTTGCAAAGAAAGAAGAGCTAAGAACTACAAGGCCTAAACCTGCTGCTTTAATCATATTTTTCAAAATATTGTCCTTTAAATATTAGAAAGTTCTACCAATGGTAAATGTGAAGAACTCTTCATCATCACCTTCGTAAACTTTAATTGGTTTCGCTAGAGAGAAAACCAGTGGGCCCATTGGTGACATCCATTGAAGAGCGGCACCATAAGATGAACGGTAATTTGTTGGGTCAGAGTAATCGTAGTAGTACTGGCTGCCACTATTTGGTGCGCCGCGGTCTACGAACTCTGTGTCCCATACACTTGCCATGTCGAAGAAAACACTGGTTCGAATCTGGCTGCGCGCTTCATCAGAAGCAAACGGCGTTGGTACAATTAACTCTAAGCTTGCTAAGGCAACCGCGTTACCACCCACCGAATCATCAGTAGCGGTATCATAGGTTGGGTTGTTACCTGTGCTGCTTCCGTAAACGGCTTTCGGGCCAGCTGAGTTAGAACCAAAGCCACGTAGGGTTGTAAAACCACCTGCGTAGTAGTTCTCGTAGAATGGGAACAAGTTATCGTTACCATCTGTTTGACCATAACCATTACCATAGCCTAATCGGCCGCGCATCAATAGTGTGAACTCATGCTTTTTGGTCAGCGGGATGTAATGTTTTACATCGTACTGCATTTTGAAGTACTGAGCATCAGAGCCTGGTACCGTCATTTTAGCGAAAGCACGTTGGTGGTTACCCTCAGTTGGGAAGAAACCACGGTTCAAATTGTTACGCGTCCATGAAATATTGATATCGAAGTCATCGGTTAAGATGTGCTCGTCACCGTATTGGTCGATACTTCTCGCGAACTGTTCAACTTGGATATAAGTCGGTACGTTACCGATCTTGTTGTGCGTATAGCCCACACCAAACTCGATACGGTTCAGCTCATCCATAGGGAAACCCCATGTTAGGCTGGTACCGTAACTTTGGTTGGTATAGTCGACGATGCCCGCTTCAGAGGCTTCAAATTCGTTGTAGAAGATCTTACCGCCTAAGCTCACACCATCAAGGTTCCAGTATGGGTCACGGTAGTCTAAGCTCACGTTCTTTTGGTAATCATTCATCATGGCACTTACGCCAACACGGTTACCTGAACCTGCAAAGTTATCTTGTTGCAAACCAACTTGGAAACTAACACCTGATTCAGTACCGTAGCCAACACCAAAGTTGATACTGCCTGAGTTCGCTTCCTTAACGTTGTAAACCAAATCAACTTGGTCTTCACTGCCAGGAACACGCACTGTTTGTACATCAACCGTTTCAAAGAAACCTAAACGGTTAAGACGGCTCTTACCGGTATCAATGGACTTAGAGTTAAGCCAGCTGCCTTCCATTTGACGCATTTCACGACGCAGTACTTCGTCTTTCGTTGAGTTGTTACCCGTGAATCGAATATCACGAACATAGATACGGCTGCCCGCTTCTACATTGATAACCAACGACACTTCTTTGGTCTCATCGTCAAATTCAGGAATCGTGCGAACTTGTGGGTACGCGTAGCCAGATTCACCAAGAATTCGTTTTACGTTCTCTTCCAAAGACGTTACCGAAGAACCGTTGTACGTATCGCCGTCTTCGAATGGCACTAACGCTTCGAAGTCAGCCTCACGACCGATTAATTCACCACGGAAAGAGACATCTTTAACGGTGTAGGCTTCGCCTTCATCGAGGCCAAGCGTGATGTAAACACCTTTTTTGTCTGGAGAGATCGCCACCTGCGTAGAGTCAACCTTAAACTTAAGGTAACCACGGTCAAGGTAGTAAGATTTCAGCGCTTCGATATCACCGGCTAATACTTGCTTTTGGTATTTTTCATCCGCAAGGAAATTCCACCATGCAACATCAACATTCAGATTGAAACGACTAAGCAGTTCAGAGTCAGAGAAGACTTCATTACCGATAAAGTTGATTTGCTGAATCTTAGCGGATACGCCCTCAGTAAACACAAACTTAAGGTCAGAACGGTTACGTGGCAGAGGTGTCACAACCGCTTTTACTGTCGCGTTGTACTTACCAACACTGTAGTAAAAATCTTCAAGGCCTTTTTCAATGTTACTCAGCGTAGTACGGTCAAGGGCTTCACCTTCACGAACACCAGACGCATCTAGGTTCTGCTGAAGTTGCTCTTCTTTGATCGCTTTGTTACCCGAGAATGAAATGCTCGCGATGGTCGGTCGTTCTTTCACTTGAACAACTAAAACACCTTCATCGCGAAGGACTTTAACGTCCTCGAAGTTACCTGAAGCATACAGTGCACGAATGATCTCAGATACATCGCTTTCATCCACTTCATCGCCAATACGCACTGGCATTTTCAGTAGAGCAGCACCAAGTGCAACACGCTGTAAACCTTCGATCTTGATATCTTGAACCACAAAGTTTTGTGCTCCGTTCGCAGCCACACTAGTGGCCAATAGACTTGCGAACAGAATTTGCTTAATCGCCATACTTATTCTAATTATTCCTTGCTACTACCAATGCCTGTGAGAAACCATTCACAGACGAGTAAAATCATTAAATATTGCCAGAGCCATCAAAGAGAAGAGGATTGCACCTCCCACTCTGTATCCCATTTCCTGAACTTTTTCAGGCACCGGTTTACGAGTAACGGCCTCAATAGCGAAAAAGAGCAAATGTCCGCCATCAAGCATAGGCAGCGGAACCAAATTAATAATCCCTAAGTTAACACTAATCAGAGCCAAAAAGCCCAAGAAGTAAACCAGACCATAATCGGCGGTTGTACCTGCACCTTTAGCGATTGAAATAGGGCCACTCAAGTTGTTTAAGCCAACATCACCAACGATGAGCTTCTTAAGCATTGTCAGTGTCAATCCAATGATTTGACCTGTTTTATCAAATGCTTTTCCTACAGACTCAATTACACCAAATTGTAACTCAAAGCGATAATCTTCTGGCCATTCTGCGACTTCCGGAGCAATACCTGCATAGCCGATTGTCGAACCATCAGAAAGCTCTCGACTTTTGGGTGTCATAACCAATGACTGCTCGGCACCATTTCGCAATACGACCAAGTCCAATGATGTCATTGGATTAGCACGAATTAACTCAACAACCGACTGCCACTGTTCAATAGGTTGCCCGTTAATCTCAACAATTTTATCGCCAGCTTCAAGACCTGCATCGTATGCAGCGCCATCATCAATGATTTGAGCCAGTACGGTCGATATCTCTGGAGAATACGGTCTAAAGCCCAGCGTTGTCATTGCAGATTCAGTTTCTGGGTTGAACGACCAGTCTGAAATATCCAATGTCATTTGTTGCTCAAAGCCGATGTCGTCTTGAGAAGCAACCGTCACTGTCATGGATTGATCACCAATGTGCGATATCAACCCCATATTGACTGATTCCCAATCTGCGGTTTTGATTCCTGAAATAGATTTAAGTTCCATTCCAGTTTCAATTCCGGCTTGTGCAGCAATAGATTGTGGAGTGACTTCACCAATCACGGGCTTAACCGCGGGTACGCCAATCAAAAATACTAACCAATACGCGAACACCGCAAAGATAAAATTGAATGCAGGGCCTGCACCCACAATCGCCGTTCGTTTCCAAAGCGGCTTCTTGTCGAAAGCGTATTGCTGTTGATCTTCAGAAAGATCGTCAACACGACCATCGAGCATCTTAACGTAGCCGCCCAGTGGAATCACTGACAAGCTGTATTCAGTACCATCACGGCCCACTTTACTCCAGATTGATTTACCAAAACCAATCGAGAATTTTTCAACTTTCACACCACAACGACGAGCGACCCAGAAGTGTCCAAACTCATGAACAGCAACCAGAATGCCAAGCGCTACGATAAAAGATGCGAAGTTCCACAGAATTCCACTCATGCTAGCTGCTCTTTAATAAATTGAATGGCTATTTGACGAGACATATTATCGAGCTCGAGAAGGCTTTCCAAGCTATCTAAACCCTCAGAGTTATGTTGTTCACATACTTTGCTCATAACGTGTTCGTTAATGACAGCAATATCGGTAAACTTCACCTGATTGTTCAAGAAAGCATCGACCGCGATCTCGTTTGCTGCATTAATGGCTGTTGTCGCATGCTGACCTAAGTAGCACGCTTCAATCGCTAACCTCAAACACGGGTAACGACTGAAATCTGGTTCTAAGAAGGTAAGCTCACCCACTTTAGTAAAGTCTAAAGGCTTAACACCCGCCTCGGTACGATTAGGGTAAGACATCGTCAAAGCGATTGGCGTTGCCATATCTGGTTCGCCCATTTGAGCAAGCACAGAGCCATCCTTGTACTGAACCATCGAGTGAATCACAGACTGCGGGTGAATGATGACCTTTAACTGCTCCTGAGAAGCATTAAATAGCCATTTCGCTTCAATGTACTCTAGCCCTTTATTCATCATAGTCGCAGAATCGACAGAGATCTTAGGCCCCATAGACCAGTTAGGGTGTGCAATTGCGCGTTCAGGAGTCACTGATTCGAGTTCAGCCACATCGGTATAACGGAAAGGACCACCAGAACCAGTCAGAAGAATATGGTTAATGCCGTTTTCTTCAAGGTTACAGCGGCCTAGGTTAGTTTGTACGTTCTGCGGAAGGCATTGGAAAATAGCATTATGCTCGCTATCGACAGGAAGCAGCTCTGCACCGTATTTTTCCACGGCGTCGATAAACAACTGCCCAGACATCACCAAAGCTTCTTTGTTTGCAAGCAAGATACGCTTGCCCGCTTTAACCGCAGACATAGTAGGAAGTAAACCAGCGGCACCAACAATCGCGGCCATTACCGTGTCCACTTCCTCTAGAGAAGCAACCTGACACATGCCTTCAGTGCCTGAAAGTACTTTTACGTTAGGGTAACTCACGGACAACACTTCAGTCAGTTGAGACGCTGCATCAGAGCAAGCCATAGCAACATAGCTTGGTTGCCACTTTTCAACTAACGCCAGCATCTTTTCAACATTCGAGCCTGCAGCCAGTGCAACCACTGAATAGAGATCTGGGTTTTGCTCAACGACTTTTAGTGTACTTGCACCAATTGAGCCGGTAGCGCCAAGGATAGTTAGATTTCGCATCACATATGACCGTAGAAATGTAATAAAGGGCAGAATCACTGCCCTTTTTTATTAGAATGCTAAATAAAGCAGAGCAAAGACAGGGAATGCAGCCGTTAAGCTATCTATTCTATCTAGTATACCACCATGACCAGGAATCAGATTACTGCTGTCTTTCACCCCAGAAACACGCTTAAACATGCTTTCAACAAGGTCACCTAGAACAGAAATAACAACGGTCACAAGGGTAATAACAATCATGTGAAGTGGGCTTGTGAATTGGATGTCAAACAAGTCAGCAAAGATCCAAGCCACGATCACCGCAGTAATAATGCCACCGATAAGACCTTCAATCGTCTTATTAGGGCTTACCGCTGGTGCCATTTTACGCTTACCAAAACTCTTTCCTGAAAAGTATGCGCCGCTATCTGCAGCCCAAACAAGCAAGCAAACAAACATCACCAGTTTAGCACCGTGGTAAGGATCAGCATCGATACCGTTAGCACGCAGGATAACCACACTCCAGAAGAATGGCAGCAGAGTCAGCACACCAAAGGCGTGACGAAGAAGAGAAGAGTCTTTCCATGCAGGCATAGACTTAGGATAAGTCACCGCCATGCCACTCGCGATTACCCACCAAATCGAGCCAATCGTTAGAATGGCGTAGTGAGCAGTAGACAAGTTATTAAGGCTAAATGCATCAAAAGGGATAAAAGCAAAACTTGCAGCACTTACCACAACCGTTGGAATCAACGCTACATAACGTGATTTGCTTTCAACAAACTGAGTCCACTCCCAAAAACCCAATAGCGAGATTACCGCTAGTGAAAGAATAAATGTAGGAAGTGATAACTCGAAAATACCTAGAATAACTAGGGGAGCTAAAATCAACGCCGTAATAATTCGTTGTTTCAAACCAAAAAATCCTTATTAACTGTCCATCAGAGCTTTAATTTGCTCACCGGTGCATCCAAAACGACGCTCACGGTTAACAAACCAAGTCACAGCTTCTACTAAGCTGTCTTCATTAAAGTCTGGCCAGAATTGTTCAGTGAAATACATTTCGGCGTAAGCCAACTGCCAAAGCATAAAATTACTAATGCGGCATTCGCCACTGGTACGGATAAGTAGATCGACTTCAGGAATATCTGCCATTGTCAGGTGCTGTGTAATCATAGCTTCATCAATGTCATCTACATTAATATCACCAGACTTTACCTGTTGAGCAATAGAGGTCATTGCTTGCTGAATATCCCACTTACCGCCGTAGTTAGCTGCAATATTAATAACCATACCCGTATTGGTGCTAGTCAAAGCTTCCGCTTCTTCTATCTTCTTTTGTAGTCGATCATTGAAACGACTTTTATCACCAATAACACGAAGTTGTAGATTATTTTTATGAAGCTTTTTAACTTCACTCGACAGCACTGAAATAAACAGTTCCATCAAGATACCGACTTCTTCTTCAGGACGACGCCAGTTTTCGCTACTAAATGCAAAAAGAGTAACGGCTTTAATGCCAAGTCTGGCTGCAGAAGAGATAGTTTTACGAACGGCTTGAACACCGTTTTTATGGCCAAAGACGCGAGGCTTGCCCTGAGCTTTTGCCCAGCGACCATTACCATCCATAATGATAGCAATGTGTTTAGGAAGAGAGTCTGTGAACGCTTGAGAATTATGCATAAAAGAGTGAATCAAATTCTAATAGTCGAACAGAGTAGCATAAAAAAACGCTGCACCGTGAGTACAGCGTTTTTCCGGAAAGAAAAGAATATGGAAAATTAAACTTCCATCAACTCTTTTTCTTTAACAGCTAGAACTTCGTCTACGTTCTTAACCGCAGCGTCAGTTAGCTTTTGAATTTCGTCTTGTGCTTTACGATCTTCATCTTCAGAGATTTCTTTATCTTTAAGAAGTGCTTTTAGATCGCCATTCGCGTCACGACGGATGTTACGGATAGCAACACGGCCACCTTCAGCTTCGCCACGAACGATTTTAACTAGGTCTTTACGACGCTCTTCCGTTAGCGGTGGAAGTGGAACACGGATAACTGTACCCGCAGACATAGGGTTTAGGCCTAGGTCAGATGTCAGGATTGCTTTTTCAACTAGAGGAGTCAGTGTTTTATCAAACACTGTAATAGCTAGTGTACGTGCATCTTCAGCGATAACGTTAGCTACTTGAGTCAAAGGCGTTGGAGCACCGTAGTACTCAACAGTAAGACCAGAAAGTAGGCTCGGGTGCGCACGGCCTGTACGAATCTTTTGCAGGCTGTTTTTTAGTGCATCAACACTTTTTACCATGCGCTCTTGAGCGTCTTTTTTGATTTCGTTAATCACAATTTCACCTTGATTATGTTCTTTCTTCAAGAAAGCTTTTTATTTGGAGTGATAAGGATAAGCTTACCAAGGTACAACACCTCAGTAAGCCCGAAAAATTAGTCAGCGTCGCTGATTAATGTACCTTCAGTTTCACCCATAACCACGCGACGTAGTGCGCCTGGTTTATTCATGTTAAATACACGGATTGGCATTTTGTGATCACGTGCTAGCGTAAATGCAGCCAAGTCCATTACTTTAAGTTCTTTATCAAGAACCGTGTTGTAAGACAACGTATCATACAACTCTGCGTCTGGGTTTGCTACAGGGTCAGAAGTAAATACACCATCTACTTTTGTCGCTTTTAGAACTACGTCAGCTTCGATTTCGATACCACGTAGACATGCAGCAGAATCCGTAGTGAAGAATGGGTTACCCGTACCAGCAGAGAAGATCACAACGCGACCTTGACGTAGTTGGCTGATTGCATCTGCCCAGTTGTAGTCGTCACACACACCTTTAAGAGGGATTGCAGACATTACACGTGCGTTTACGTAAGCACGGTGAAGAGCGTCACGCATTGCAAGGCCGTTCATTACCGTTGCAAGCATACCCATGTGGTCACCAACAACGCGGTTCATGCCAGCTTCAGCAAGACCAGCACCACGGAACAAGTTACCGCCACCGATAACAACACCAACTTGAACGCCTAGTTCAACCAATTCTTTTACTTCTTGAGCCATACGATCAAGGATCGTTGGGTCAATACCAAAACCTTCTTCGCCTTGTAGCGCTTCACCGCTAAGTTTTAACAGAATACGTTGATACACTGGTTTAGGGTTCGTAGTCATGGAGTTTACCTTCCAAAGAGTTGATGATTAACAGTCATGGATAAAAACTGAAGAGCTCAGTTTGCATTCATAACAGCTAAAAGTCGGAAATAATTCATTATTCATAAAAAGACCGCAGCATTTGCCACGGTCTTTTTCAAACAATACGCTAAGGATTAACCTTTTTGTACCGCAGCAACTTCGTCAGCGAAGCTCATTTCAGCCGCTTTCTCGATGCCTTCACCAACTTCTAGACGTACGAAGTCAGATACTGAAGCGCCTTTCTCTTTCAGGATAGCGCCAACAGTTTGCTTAGGCTCCATGATGAAAGCTTGACCAGTTAGAGAGATTTCGCCCGTGAATTTCTTCATACGGCCAACAACCATTTTCTCTGCGATTTCAGCTGGTTTGCCTTCGTTCATAGCGATTTCAACTTGAACTGCTTTTTCTTTCTCAACTACGTCTGCAGGTACGTCTTCTGGGTTTAGGAACTCAGGACGTGATGCAGCAACGTGCATTGCAACGTGCTTAAGCGTTTCAGCTTCGCCTTCACCAGCAACAACAACACCGATTTTCTCGCCGTGACGGTAAGAAGCTAGTGCAACACCTTCAACGAATTGTACGCGACGGATGTTGATGTTTTCACCGATCTTAGTTACTAGTGCAATACGCGCTTCTTCAAATTTAGCTTGAAGAGCAGCGATTTCTAGACGTTCTGCTAGAGCAACTTCAGCAACTTCGTTAGCGAATGCAAGGAAACCTGCATCTTTAGCTACGAAATCAGTTTGGCAGTTAACTTCAAGAAGAGCAGCTGCGCCGTTTGCTTCTTTGATGATGATTGCGCCTTCAGCAGCAACGTTACCAGCTTTTTTAGCTGCTTTCGCTGCGCCAGATTTACGCATGTTTTCAATTGCTAGCTCGATGTCGCCTTCAGCAGCAACAAGTGCTTTTTTACATTCCATCATGCCCGCAGCTGTGCGTTCACGAAGTTCTTTAACTAGAGCTGCAGTTACAGTTGCCATTCTCTATTCCTCAGTAAATTCTAAAAAAGATAAAAAACAGGGGCCTAATTAATTGGCCCCTGATATTGACTGTATTCAGTCCGTTAAGCCACCGATTATGACCGCTTAATATGAACTAAATATGGCTCAGAGCCGCTATTATTCAGCTTCTACAAAACCGTCTTTTTCAGCAGCTACAGCAGCAACATCTTTGTTACGACCTTCTTTAACCGCGTCTGCAGCAGCGTTTAGGTAAAGCTGTACTGCACGGATTGCATCATCGTTACCTGGGATAACGAAGTCAACGCCGTCTGGGTTAGAGTTAGTATCAACTACAGCGTAAACTGGGATACCTAGGTTGTTTGCTTCTTTAACTGCGATGTGTTCGTGATCAGCATCGATTACGAATAGAGCGTCTGGAAGGCCGCCCATGTTCTTAATACCACCAAGAGATTTCTCTAGCTTCTCCATTTCACGAGTACGCATTAGAGCTTCTTTCTTAGTAAGCTTGTCGAAAGTACCGTCTTGAGCTTGCGCTTCAAGTTCTTTCAGACGCTTGATAGACTGACGAACAGTTTTGTAGTTCGTTAGCATACCGCCTAACCAGCGGTTGTTAACGTAGAACTGGTTGCTGTTGATAGCAGCTTCTTTAACAGCTTCAGATGCAGCGCGCTTAGTACCAACAAAAAGAACTTTACCTTTCTTCTCGCCAACTTTAGCAATTTCAGCTAGAGCGTCGTTGAACATTGGTACAGTTTTTTCTAGGTTGATGATATGTACTTTGTTACGAGCACCAAAGATGAATGGCTTCATTTTTGGGTTCCAGTAACGAGTTTGGTGACCGAAGTGAACACCAGCTTTAAGCATATCGCGCATTGATACAGTTGCCATTTTAAAATCCTCTATGGGGTTAGGCCTCCACATCCCCCATGAATCCGACCCCTAACAACTAACCACTTTTCAGCCGTTATCTATGTTGTTGAGGCACCCCGGAACATGTGTCGGAATGTGTGTGATTTAAAGAAATAAGTTAGTGGACACAAAGCTTGTTTCGCCAATTGGAGAAAACAGTCCTGATGTCCGGCGCGCTTTATACCATATTTTGTCTATCTATGGCTAGAAAAAATTCTAAAAATGGCGACTGCTATACTGATCCCTATCGGCGAATTTCACCTATAAATAGTGTCGCTATTCATTCACTTCTGTCTCAATAAATTGATCACGATTCACTCACGTTGAGCAGTATCCACCAGCAATGTATGGGCATGGGAATGTTGCGCTAAATTGCTGCACTGATAGAATAGCCCCAATATGCACACTTAGGTGCTACCAAATTAAGAGATATGCAATGGCTGTAAAAATTAAAACTGCTGAAGAAATTGAAAAAATGCGCGTCGCCGGCAAGCTGGCCGCTGACATTATTGAGATGATCGAACCTCACATCCAAGTGGGTACCACGACGGAAGAGCTCAATACGCTTTGTCATGAGTACGCTCTAGAAAGAGGTGCATACTCTGCGCCACTCGATTACCACGGTTTCCCTAAGTCTATCTGTACGTCTATCAATCATATTGTGTGTCACGGCATTCCCGCGTCACAAGACGAGACGGGTAGCACAGGTCAATTCAAACCTGCGGTACTCAAAGATGGCGACATTCTGAACGTTGATATCACAGTTATCATCCCTGATGACGCAAATGCCGATCTTAGTACTCGCCCTCAAGGCTACCACGGTGACACCTCTAAGATGTTCCTAGTGGGTGAGGTTTCACCTGCAAACAAGCGTCTGTGCATGGTTGCTCAAGAAGCACTTTACGAAGGCATGCGCCAAGTTAAGCCAGGTGTTCAACTTGGTCAAATCGGTACTGCTATCGAGAAGTACATCAAAACAAACAACAAGAACAACCCACGCGCTAAGTTCTCTATTGTTAAAGATTACTGTGGTCACGGCATTGGTTCTGAATTCCACGAAGATCCACAAGTAGTTCACTACAAGAACAGCGATCGCACCGTGCTAAAAGCAGGCATGTGCTTCACTATCGAGCCAATGATCAACGCGGGTAAGTTTGGCTGTCGTCTTGATGACGAAGATAGCTGGACAGTATACACAGCAGACAGCAAGAACTCGGCTCAATGGGAGCACACTCTGGTTGTAACTGATACTGGTTGTGAAGTACTAACACTGCGCAGCGATGATACAATCCCACGTATCATGAAGAACGCTTAGTTCACCGAACTGAGCGCATCAGCCTTTTAAAAATATCCTCGCATTGTCGAGGATATTTTTTATCCACTCAATTTCGATTTTCCATCAGCTTCTGTTAAATTGTTTACTATTCTCATTTGCTTGCACGGATAGCAGACTATGCCTTATCAATGCCCTCTTACGTTCAATGACGAACAAATTGAAATCTGCGAATTAAAAAATCAGCTCGAGATCTTCACGCAGTATCAAAAAAATGAATTTCTGAACCACCATCCCGTCACCGATTTGGTTCTACTGCGCTCCGAATACATGGATTTACTTCTCAATCGTTTGTGGGAAAATTTCGGATTCAACAAACTGCCTCATATTTCACTTGTCGCAGTGGGTGGTTATGGTCGTGGCGAACTGCATCCTTTGTCTGACATTGATATTCTCATTGTCTCGCAAAAAACACTACCACCAGCTCTTGGTGAAAAGGTCAGTCAATTCATTACTCTACTTTGGGATTTAAAGCTCGAAGTTGGCCATGCTGTGCGAACTATTACTGAGTGTCTCGATATCGGCACCGATGATTTAACCGTCGCGACCAACCTACAAGAGTCGCGATTGTTATGTGGTAGTGAAGACACTTTCCAAGAACTAAAACTGAAGATTCATTCCGATTCATTTTGGCCAAGTGAGACGTTTTACAAAGCCAAGATTCAAGAACAGAGAGAGCGTCATGCTCGCTACCACGACACCACCTATAATTTAGAACCGGACATCAAATCGACTCCGGGAGGGCTCAGAGACATCCATACCCTGAGCTGGGTTGCGCGTCGCCACTTCGGCGCGACCTCTTTGTTAGAGATGAGCAAATACGGCTTTCTGACCGATGCTGAATATCGTGAGCTCGTTGAGTGCCAAGATTTTTTATGGCGTGTTCGCTTTGCATTGCATATTGAACTGCGCCGTTACGACAACCGTTTAACGTTCGCGCATCAAGCTCAAGTCGCTGAACATCTGGGTTATACGGGTGAAGGAAACCGTGGTGTTGAGATGATGATGAAAGAGTTCTACCGAACCCTTCGTCGTGTTGCTGAACTGAATAAGATGCTGCTTAAGCTGTTCGATCAAGCGATCATCAATGGCGGTCAAACCCAAGACGCTGAAATTCTCGATAGTGATTTCCAACGTCGAGGTTCGTTGATCGAAGCGCGCAAGCCTGCCCTATTCCAAGCAAGACCAGAAACCATTCTCGATATGTTCATCCATATCGCCAATGACTCGACTATCGAAGGGGTAAGTCCACCAACATTGCGACAACTGCGTACGGCACGCCGTCGATTGAACCGATTCCTGCATACCATTCCTGAAGCTCGTGACAAGTTCATGGATCTAGTTCGCCACCCTAATGCCCTGCACAAAGCCTTTAGCTTAATGCACAAATTGGGCGTGCTCTCTGCGTACTTACCGCAGTGGAGCCAGATCGTTGGTCAGATGCAGTTTGACCTATTCCATGTTTACACCGTGGATGAGCACAGTATCCGCCTGCTCAAGCACATCAACCGCTTTGGTCAAATCGAAAACCACGATAAGCACCCTATCTGCTGTGAAGTCTATCCTCGAGTACAGAAGAAAGAGTTGCTGATCCTTGCCGCTATCTTCCATGACATCGGCAAAGGCCGCGGCGGAGACCACTCTGAGATAGGTGCGGTTGAGGCTTACTCTTTCTGTATTGAACACGGGCTATCGAAGCCTGAAGCCAAACAAGTCGCGTGGTTGGTACAAAATCACCTATTGATGTCAGTAACGGCTCAACGTCGTGATATCTACGACCCAGATGTGATCACCGAATTCGCCAAAAAAGTGCGTGATGAAGAATCACTCGAGCTACTGGTTTGTTTAACCGTTGCCGATATCTGTGCGACTAACCCTGAGCTATGGAACAGTTGGAAACGAACCCTGTTAGCTGAGCTGTTCCACTCAACGCAGCGAGCACTGCGCCGCGGCTTGGAAAACCCTGTCGATGTCAGAGACCGTATTCGTCACAACCAACAAATGGCATCAGCACTGCTGCGTAAAGAAGGCTTCACCGCTCGTGAGATTGAAGTGTTGTGGCAACGCTTTAAGGCCGATTATTTCTTGCGTCACACACATAAACAAATCGCTTGGCACTGTGAGCACTTACTTCGCCTAGAAGACCCAAGCCAACCGTTAGTGCTGATCAGTAAGAAAGCGACGCGTGGTGGCACAGAAGTGTTCGTTTATTGTAAAGACCAAGCAGCACTGTTTGCGACCGTGGTTGCCGAACTCGACAGACGTAACTTTAACGTTCATGACGCGCAGGTCATGGTTAGCAAAGATGGTCATGTTTTGGATACCTTTATCGTACTAGACCAGCACGGCGAAGCGATTGATGAAGCAAGACACAAAGCCGTTGCTAAACATCTGACTCATGTATTGACTGATGGCCGCCCGACTAAGATTAAGACGCGTCGCACGCCACGTAACTTGCAACACTTTAAGGTCAAAACCTTAGTTGAGTTCCTACCAACCAAGAGCAAGAAACGTACCTTGATGGAGTTAAGAGCTCTTGATACGCCGGGGTTATTGGCTCAAGTCGGTGCAACCTTTGCGGAGCTAGACATCAACTTGCACGGTGCGAAAATCACCACGATAGGTGAGAGAGCTGAAGATTTGTTTATTCTGACCAGTGATGCGGGAGGCAGACTGTCTGAAGAACAGGAACAAGCGCTAAGAGAAAGGTTAACTGAGCATGTTTCAGAACTCGCACCTTAGAAAGCGAATTCAGTCTAAAAACAGGTTTAATAACCAAATAAGTGTGGGCAAAGATAGAGAGCGATCTTGCCCACAACTTACAATCAATTCACAGATATCAACTATCTAGCTCGTCGTTAGGCTGCTACATTGATCAAGTCAATTACATAAAAGTATTACATTCATAACCTAGAGGTCGCTTATGTATCCAAACCTCACTGGCTTAGGTATCCACGAACCTAAACAGATTGAACGTTACTCCCTTCGCCAAGAAGCGCACAAAGATATCCTGAAGATTTACTTTCGTAAGCAGAAAGGGGAACTGTTCGCGAAAAGCGTTAAATTTAAGTACCCACGACAAGTAAAAAGTGTGCTTGTTAGCGGTGGCAATAATCAATACAAAGAAGTGACAGAGATTAACCGCAACCTCACTCTTGTGATTGATGAACTCAACAAAATCACCAAACCGACGCCAACGGCTGAGGTGGATGTGAAGCAGAAGATCCTTACCGACTTACGCCATCTAGAGAAAGTGGTATCAAGCAAGATCGCTGAGATCGAAGCTGATCTAGAAAAGCTAAAATGATCCCGCGACTAACTATTACTGTTAACTAACCAACATTAGTTATGCCGTTAAGGTTATACAGATACAAAAAGGGCTGATATCACTATCAGCCCTTTGTTTTTTATTCTATTTTCTCTATTCACTTAGACTGGAGATTGCCTAAACACGCGAGACTTACTTAGACAAGCAAGTTTGAGCATCGATTAAGTTAGTATCCCACTCAAAGGTTTCAAACAACCTTAGCCAAGTTTCATCAAGGTTGGCCTTCATCACCAACTCTTCTTTTGTGAAAGGATGGATAAAGCGAAGCTCAGAAGCGTGCAACAACAAACGATGCGAATCTAAATCATCACGGAACAGTCGATTGTGCTTACCATCACCATGTGAAGTATCACCGACAATCGGATGTCTTAGATGAGCCATGTGACGACGCAGCTGATGTTTGCGACCTGTCTTTGGCATCATCTCAACCAAGCAATAACGACTGGTAGGAAAGCGTCCTGTTGAATATGGCACTTCTACTTTTGCTAGCGGTTCATAGACTGTCACTGCCTCTTGCGCTTCTTTGTCTTCTTTCGCGAACTTATCTGCGATCTTATCCAGCTCAACCTTAAGTGCATAATCGAGCGTATCGCCCTCTTCTATCCAACCACGGACAATCGCATGATAGGTTTTTTGCATCTCATGATTAGCGAACATTGGCATCACCTGTGAAGCAACCTCACTCGACAACGCAAACACCAACACACCCGATGTCGGTCTGTCTAAGCGGTGTAATGGAAATACATGCTGACCAATTTGATCGCGCAATGTCTGCATAACAAATTGCGTTTCGTGTTTATCCAACCATGAACGATGCACTAGCATGCCAGCGGGCTTATTCACCGCGACAAAGTACTCATCTTGATAAATGATCTCTAACATTACGCACATACCTCATCAATGCTCTGAATTGTCACTAGCAGTTCGACTTTGTCTGCCTCATTTTTCCACACTTCACCAAAATAAGGATGGATAGCAAAGCCTTTCGGTAGGCTCATTTGGGCATCCATCATTGCGTTGATCTTAACGATAAAGATCCACTGCAACCACTCTTCCGGTTGTAACGAATCAATCCCGAAAGGTTCAACGCTCGCCAGAGCTTCATCCGAAGGCGGAAGCGTGCTCCATAGCGAACATTGGCGCATTTGTTCTTCTAATTGTTGAAGTAAAAGAGGTAACTTTGTGGCTGCTGTCATTTTTCACCAAGTTATTTATCTAGTGACCTTGAAATTGGGGCATAGAGTACCATCTATTTAGGAAAGAAAGTTAGGAGCTTTATTACTATGGAAACGATTCACACGCTCACTCAGTTACTAAAGAATAGCGGTTGCCAGTACGATATCTACGACCTAGGTCGCCGTATTCAGAAGATCGACAACACCTTATTCTCTGATGTTGAGCAAGGGAAACAGCCGTACCCATTTCCACTTCAGAAACAAGCTCACTTAGCGATTAGTTACTGGAACGAACACAAGCAACCTTGGATCTGGTTCCTAAAATTCAAACTGGACGAAAGAGGCCTATTACATCAAGGTGATGTCGGCAATTTCCTTAAGTTTGTTATCGAAGCGATGGGCACACGTTTGAACGGTGAGATCAGCGAAGAGCAACAACAAAAGCTGTCAAACAACCCATATACCTTCAAGCCTTCAGAAGACAAAATGGCCGTGTTCCATAGCCAAGTAAGAGCAGGTTTAGACCTTGCAACGAGCCAATACTACGAACACGCTCAACACTACTTCACAGGCGATCTAGGCTGGGACAACTGGAAAACCGTTGGCCTACAAGGCATCACTGATATGTGTGCTCGTTTAGGCAGCCAACAAAATGGTGTCGCGATTCGCAAAGCATTGAATAAGCTGCCTTCAGAACCTCTATACGCGACTCTCGGGGCGCTTGAGCATACGCAAATCAATGACAAGCTCGCTCAACGCTTACAAGAAATGGCAGAGAATGAGATTAACAGTCAAGAGCCAGATCTGTTCTTACTGTCAGCACTGGTACGTGCCCTTTCTGGCGCAGAGCAAAGCACAACCAACGCCGTAATTAACCAAGTTCTGGCTAGCCCGCGCTTAAGCCACCAAGAAGTATTGATTGGTTTGGCTGGTCGCAGCTGGCACGCACTGCAAGATCCTGCGATTGCTGAGCAGTTCTTGCTGCGTCTCGCACAAACGGGCAACCAAAACTTGTTCAATCAGTTATTTGCAGATTTAGTGATGATTCCGACACTGAGAATGGTATTTTTACCATTATTGAACTCGAACCCATCACCAGAACTCGCCAATGCACTTGTAGAATTACAACAAGCGGCTAAGTCGCAATAGATACCAGACAGAACAGCTCAGTAGCTCATAACAAAAAGCTCAAATCACGAACGGAATAGAGAGATAAAAGGAAGTATGGATTAAATGATAGATAACTTATTGGCTATTTTGATGCTGTGCTTCTTTTGCTTTCTGTTTTGGCAACAGCGCAGGCAATCCGAGCTTGCGAAAGCTGCCATTGCGAGAAAATGTAAAGAGCTCGACTTACAGCTATTAAGTGTTGCCTTTAGTGGTCATAAACTTAAGATGCGCCATGAGCTCACCACCATTTGGCGCTGGCACACCGTGTATCAATTTGAGTTTTCAGCGTTAGGTGATGACCTGTACCAAGGGAAACTGACCATGGTGGGCTTCCGTTCTATGCGGTTTGAGCTACAGCCTCATAGAATGTAACGTCGCAATACGCGGTATAACTATATTCATGATAAGGGCCAAACTGATCTTGTTTGGTCTCTTTAAATGCAAAGCCTAACTTTTCAAGTAACTTAATTGATGGGTTATGACCAACATTAACGGTCGCGACAACATTCGTTAGGTGTTCTTCAAAACAAACCAAACTAAAGAAAGGTTTTAGCACTTCACTAGCAAGGCCTTGATTCCAAAACTCCTTGTCCAGAATAAATCCCAGTTCATGCTTCCCTTCTTCAGACGAAACAAACAAATGCCCGAGGTATTCGCGGGTTTGGTTGTGGATAATGGCTCGGCAAAAACCAACGTTGTCGTTCAGTATTTCTTGAAATAGGTGTTTTGCAGAGGCAATAGAATGCGGCCCGTTCATTTCAGCACGATTGATGGGGCAGCAATTCAACTTGATAAAGTCATGTTCTAACTGCTCGGTATAAGGTACCAACAGCGTTCTTGAGGTTGCTATCGTCATAAAACACTCCTTGTGTTGACCATTAGCAGAAAAGCAGATGTCGCGTGCTTAGATAAAAGCTCCTGAATTAAAGAGAGCCCCTAGATAGAGAAAAAGCCTTAGGAAAAGAAAAGCCCCGACACCGAAGTGTCAGGGCTAGGGTCTTACTCGCAGCAGTCCGGCTACTAATTAATGCTCCATGCATCATCCATAATAGTGGCTGTAATCCTTCAGCTCTTTCCTTTACTTCGCCGTCCTAGCGGTGTCCAATCATCCTGAAAGCTAACAATCCTAGTTAGCGCACATCACTTGTTCCGTGAGCGGTGTCCTTTACATCGTCCTGATGCTAATCCAACCCTTTAATCCTAAAGGTGTCCATTGTCATTCCGTTGCAGCTAACTTCCTGTTAACTGACTGTATTCCTACAATGTCCTTACGCTCCATGCTTGATCACTCAATCCTAAGTAACCAAATCTTCATCCTGAAGATAACCAAATCCTTGGTGCTTTCCTGTTCCGTGTCAGAATCCTTCCGACAAGGTTTAATTTACGCGATTTAGGATTTCGGACAATAGATTTGCATCACATTTTGAATTCAAGAAAGTTGTTAATTATATAAAACAATTAAAATTCAACACCTTAACCATGTGCACATCAATCTCTCTAGCGATGTATTCGTGTTATCTCACAACCTTTGTAAGAGATCTCTCACAAGCCATGGGCGGTTTTATGATTCGCTATCATTCACCAGAGCGAGTAAAATGACTAAAGACTAAAAATGGAGATCAACATGCTGACAAAAGATGTTTCTGAAGAGTTGAAATCAGTGCTTGAAGGACTGCAAGCGCAAGGGAAAGAGCCGACAGTTGCTTTAGTTAAGGCTCGTATGAGCACATCCGTTCCGATGCCCGCTTTAATCACGACCATCAAGAGCTGGAAAAGCGCAAATCGTGTTCCTAAAGTTGAAGTCGCGACACAAGAAGAGCCAGCACTTGATCGTGTTAGCCAACTGGAAAAGCAAATCCTTGAACTCACTGCTCGCGTTGCCATGCTTGAAGCTAAACTAACTGATCAATAAGGCAACTGAGCAATAAGTTGACCGATAAATAAGCTAACAGAGAAATAGAACACTATGAAGATATGGGTTGATGCGGACGCTTGTCCAAAGGTTATCCGAGAAACAATCGTACGCGCAGCTGAGCGCACAGGGGTTGAATGTACCTTTGTGGCAAACCATCTGGTTCCCGTTCCTAAACGCAATAACATTCACTCAATTCAAGTGCCAAGCGGGTTTGATATTGCTGATGATGAAATCGTAAAGCGCACTGAACCCGGCGATCTTGTGATTACATCCGATATCCCTCTGGCTGACGAAGTGATCACTAAAGGTGGGCAAGCACTCAGCTCTCGTGGTGAGCTTTACACCAAAGAGACCATTAAAGCGCGTCTGAACATTCGTGACTTTATGGATACCATGCGCTCAAGTGGCATCCAAACGGGTGGACCAAGTGCCCTTTCTCAAACCGACCGTCGTGAGTTCGCAAACCACTTAGATAGAATTCTAGCCAAACGCTAGCTGGCTCATCCGAGCTTAACCTAGTTCTATCTCTCCATAAAAAATCAAAAAACCTGCAAACAATGCAGGTTTTTTTAATATCAATTAGAAGAAGGTTTCCCCTACTCTACAACTAAGGCGTGTAGTACGTTGCAGCGCCTGGACCTACTGGTAGACCGAATACGAATACCCATAGGTAGAACAAGATGCTCCAACCAAACATGAATACCATTGAGTAAGGCAACATTGTCGCGATCAGTGTACCGATACCTAGGTTCTTCATGTAGCGAGTTGCTACGGCAAGGATAAGACCGAAGTAGCTCATCATTGGTGTAATGATGTTGGTTGTTGAATCACCGATACGGTAAGCCGCTTGAATCGTTTCAGGTGCGTAGCCTACTAGCATTAGCATTGGAACGAAGATTGGCGCTGTTACTGCCCACTGTGCAGAAGCTGAACCGATCATCAGGTTAATGAAACCACACATTAGGATGAATGCGAAGAACAACATTGGACCCGTTAGGCCGATATCCTGAAGGAATGTTGCGCCGCCTACAGCAACCACTTGACCAAAGTTCGTCCACTTAAAGAAAGCAACAAACTGTGCAGCAAAGAATACAAGAACGATGTACATGCCCATTGAAGACATAGACGTTGCCATTGCATTAATCACATCACGGTCATTCTTCATTGAACCGGTAATTTTGCCGTAAACAAAACCAGGAATAGCAAAGAATACAAAGATAAACGCGACGATACTTTTCAGGAATGGAGAGCCTGAAATCGTGCCCGCCTCTGAACGTAGAACACCGTCAGCAGGAACAACAGTCCAAGCTAAAAGCGCACTCACGATTAATACAGCGACACCCGCCAATCTAAGGCCTTTCTTCTCAATAGCAGTAAGCTTACCCATTGAGTCATTTGAAAGATCTTCAGACGCGTCTTCGACATTGTATTTACCCAGTTTAGGTTCAACAATCTTCTCTGTTACCAATGCGCCGGCAATCGAGATAAAGAAGGTCGAAATAAACATGAAGTACCAGTTTGATTCAGGGCCAACAGAGTAAGATGGATCAAGCATTTGTGCTGCTGTTTCTGTGATACCAGAAAGCAGTGGATCAACCGTACCGATAAGTAGATTTGCAGAATAACCACCAGATACACCAGCAAATGCTGCCGCTAGACCTGCTAATGGGTGACGACCCAAAGAGTGGAAAAGCATTGCTGCAAGAGGGATAAGTACTACGTAACCCAGCTCTGAAGCCGTGTTAGAGATAATACCGGCAAATACCACGGTTACAGTAACCATGCGCTGAGATGCGCCCATTACCATGCCGCGCATTGCCGCAGATAATAGACCTGAGTGCTCAGCAATCGCAACACCTAGCATTGCAACAAGTACAGTACCAAGTGGCGCAAAGCCAACAAAGTTCGAAACTAGATTCGTTACGATGAGTTGTAAGCCTTCAGCATTAAGTAAGCTTACAACGTGGATCATACCATCAGCAGCACGACCACTAGCACCTTCAGGGCGAGGGTCCATGACAGACACTTCAAAGTAACCAGCAATACCTGAAGAAACTAGGATTGCGACACAGAAGATAGCAAAAAGAGTGATTGGGTGGGGTAAAAGGTTCCCCAAATATTCAACGCTGTCTAAAAAGCGTGTGAAAATAGGTTTTTTTGGTGCGTTGTTTTTTATTGAAGCAGATGAACTCATCTGTTCCCTCCTTGTGTAGTGATTCCTGTGCAATTGTGACAAAGATGTTCAAATTGCCAGCGAAGGGTACGCGACAAAAATATCAATTAGAAATTCAAAATGTTACAAAGTGTGTAACAAACGACAACTTTCAACTCTATTTGAACAATTAATTAGCAAATAAATCTATATTAAACACAAAAACTAGATTTATAATTTACAACAACGCATTCACTAGAAATATAACTCACAATATAACCCATTGATTCACTTGAAAATAAAATACATCGTACGTTAAATGCACACTCGATATCCGGTTAAGTTCCTCTCGAAGGAAAAGAAAAACAGACAAATGAATGAAGTTTGACTTTCCCCTCGTTTTTACACACATGTCACATCATATTGACGGTTATTTTTGAACCGCTTTAAATCTTGGATTGGATTTACAGATCACATAGTGACGCCCTCTACGCTTAACTATCTGGCAATCAGGGTGACGGCTTTTCGCACTTTTAAGTGATTTAACAACTTTCATTATTTAGCTCCCTTACCTAATTGACCAAAGCGACGAGTAAAATTAGCAACACGTCCCTCTTTATGTAGCACTCTCTGTTTACCCGTATAGAAAGGATGTGATTTTGAAGATACTTCAATAGTGAAATAAGGGTAAGTATTACCATCTTCCCATTCGATAGTACGCTCTGTTTTCAAGGTGGAGCCAATCAAGAAGTCCTCATCAACATTGGTGTCGTGGAACACCACTGTGCGGTAGCCCGGGTGGATATTCGGTTTCATTGTATTTCCCTAAATAATTAAATTGATACGTTATAACATATCAAATGTTAATTATTATCAAAAGAAAAACAAGCGATTTTATGATATTTTTCCGTCTTAACTGAAACCAGAGAACACCTTGCTATGTACACCATTAAACCTGTTGGCTTTATTGAGTCTCCTTATAAAGAGAAGTTCGCTGTGCCAAGACAGCCTAGGTTAGTACCAACATCCACCTCAAGAGTCAGGTTGGTTGACGCAGCAAACTGCCTTGAGTCTGTTCGAGATATTGAGCAATTTAGCCATGTGTGGTTGTTGTTTTTGTTCGATAAGAACCTTGAAGCAGGCTGGAGACCAACCGTGAGGCCACCTCGCCTTGGCGGCAATGAACGTATTGGTGTCTTCGCGTCTCGTGCCACATTCAGACCCAATGGAATTGGCATGTCTGCGGTTGAACTCAAAGGTGTATCTCAAGAGAAAGGGCAGACTTGGTTGGATCTTGGCAGCGTCGACTTAGTAGACGGCACACCGATCATCGACATCAAGCCTTATATCCCCTACTCAGATTCGATTCCGGATGCATTGGGAGGGTTTGCCGCCGACGAACCAGAGGTGCTCGACGTTAACTTTTCGCAGCAAGCGCAAAGTAAGCTCGCAAGCCATCCACAGGCGCGCCATATCATTCAGGTGATCAAAGAAGTATTAGGCCAAGATCCTCGCCCTGCCTATAAGAAAGGTAAACCTGACAGTAAGGAATATGCGGTAAATTTGTTCGATCTTAACGTGAAATTCGTAGTTGAAACGCTTTTCATCAATGTAACTGACATTGAACGCTTTTGAGATCCCAAATAGGCTGATATTATATGCGGCTATATCAGATTTGCTGTGGTTGCGAACGACAGCAAGTTTTCTTTTATCAATGATGAAACGGATACCATAGAATGCGTACCAGTAACTACCTTCTTTCTACTCTGAAAGAGACTCCAAACGACGCAGAAGTTATCAGCCACCAGCTGATGCTACGTGCAGGTATGATCCGTAAGCTAGCTTCAGGTTTATATACTTGGCTACCTACTGGTCTACGTGTACTGCGTAAAGTCGAAAATATCGTTCGCCAAGAGATCGATAATGCAGGTGCCGTTGAAATCTTGATGCCCGTAGTTCAACCGTTTGAGCTTTGGGAAGAGACTGGCCGTTCTGAAAAGATGGGGCCTGAGCTACTTCGTTTCACAGACCGTCACTCTCGTCCATTTGTTCTTAGCCCAACAGCTGAAGAAGTGGTAACGAGTCTAGTACGTAACGAGATCAGCTCTTACAAACAGCTACCTCTAAATCTGTACCAAATCCAGACTAAATTCCGTGATGAGCGCCGCCCTCGTTTTGGCGTAATGCGTGCACGTGAATTCTCTATGATGGATGCGTACAGCTTTGATATCGACAAAGAAGGCTTAGAAAAGTCTTACCAAGCGATGCACGATGCTTACTGTAAAGCATTCGACCGTATGGGCCTTGAATACCGTCCAGTATTGGCAGACTCTGGCGCAATCGGCGGCAGCGGCTCTCAAGAGTTCCACGTTCTTGCTGAAAGCGGCGAAGACCTAATCGCATTCTCAACTGAGTCAGATTACGCAGCAAACATCGAAAAAGCAGAAGCACTTGCTCCTACTGAAGATGCAGCAGCACCAACTCAAGAGATGGAACTGGTTGATACACCAAATGCGAAAACTATCGCAGAATTGGTAGAGCAACACGGTCTAGCAATCGAGAAGACAGTTAAGACTCTATTCGTTAAAGCATCTGATGAAGTAGAAGCAGATATTATTGCTCTAATCATCCGTGGTGACCACGAGCTTAACGAAGTGAAAGCAGAAAACCTTCCACAGGTTGCTTCTCCGCTAGAGATGGCTTCTGAAGAAGAAATCCGCGCACTTGTTGGTGCAGGTCCTGGTTCACTTGGACCTGTTGGCCTAGAGCTACCATTCATCGTTGACCGCTCTGTTGCTGTAATGAGCGACTTTGGCGCTGGTGCAAACGTAGATGGTAAGCACTACTTCGGCATCAACTGGGGTCGTGACGTTGAGCTGGCTCAAGTTGAAGACCTACGTAACGTAGTTGAAGGCGACCTAAGCCCATGTGGTCAAGGTACTATCCAGCTTAAGCGTGGTATTGAAGTTGGTCACATCTTCCAACTAGGTAATACTTACTCTAAAGCAATGAACTGTAACGTGCTTGGCCCTGATGGTAAGAGCGTAATCCTAGAAATGGGTTGTTACGGTATCGGTGTTTCACGTGTTGTTGCATCTGCTATCGAGCAAAACCACGATAAATTCGGTATCACTTGGCCAGACGCACTAGCGCCGTTCCAAGTTGCTATCGTACCAATGAACATGCACAAATCTGAGCGCGTTAAAGAAGCAGCTGAGAAGCTATACGCTGAATTAACAGCTATGGGTATCGAAGTTTTATTCGATGACCGTAAAGAGCGCCCTGGTGTTATGTTTAAAGATATCGAGCTTGTGGGTATCCCTCACACTATCGTTATCGGCGATCGCAGCATGGACGAAGGTAACTTCGAATACAAAAACCGTCGTACTGGTGATAAAGAAGCTATCGCAATGGACACGGTTATCGAGCACCTTAAGGCTCAACTAGCTTAGTAATCCGATTACTGACTAGATAAACATTGAAAGGCTGCCGTTAGGTGGCCTTTTTTGTGCCTGTCATTTCGCTTCAAACTCCCTTCTATTTATCAGTAGAGTAAATAACGTAAGTTAATCCCCTGTTCATCTTTAAATCCGTATATTGGTGTCATCAACTTTTTGGACATGCTCACCATTGGAGGTATCGATGGATATCAAAAGCTTACTGAACCAAGCACTTAAATCAGATCTCGTAAAACAAGGTACTCAGAAACTTTCACAAGGGTCTTCAAGTTTAAGTGGCTTTTCTCAAGGCAGCAATAGCAAGAGTAGCAGTAAAAGTACACTCGGAGCCTTCGGTGCAGGCGCAGTTGGCGGAGGACTGTTAGGTGCGTTAATGGGCTCTAAGAAGACTAAGAAAATGGGTAAGAAAGCGGCTGGGATTGGCGGCGCAGCAGCACTGGGCGCTTTGGCTTATAAAGTCTACAACGACTACCAGTCCAAACAAGGCCAGACACCTAACGCCGAACAGGCTCAGTTTGATGAAAATGATGCAAACCACAGCGTGCTGATTCTACGATCGATGATTGCCGCGTCTAAAGCTGATGGCCATGTTGATGAAGAAGAGATGGCTAAGATAGAGCAAGCCGTCGAGAATATGGGCGCTGATTATCAACTGACTAAATTGGTCTCTGAAGAACTGCATAAGCCACTCGACCCAAGCGAAATCGCTCAACTGGCAACGTCACCTCAACAGGCGAGTGAGATCTACTTAGCCTCTTTGATTGTGGCCGACGAACAGAATTTCATGGAAAAGGCGTACCTGAAAGAGCTCGCGAAACAGCTCAATCTTGCTGATGAAGTCACCTATCAACTTGAACAACAAGTCTCTGGCTAATCGGCAAGTACCAAACGAAGCCGTAAAGAACGGCCTAAGCAGCGAGCTAACCAAGTGAGATATTGAGCAAGGACAAACTAACTCTGAACTTGATCAGATCCACTTTGTTTTTGCTTATCTCTATGTGTATATTGAGATCAGTTATCATTTGGTTAGGTATAAAAATGAAAGTATACGATTGTTGTGATTTGGTTCGTGAACTGTATTCTCAAATTGGCAGTGGCGACCAAGGCTATATCCCTAAAGCGATCACCTGCGCAGTAAAAACATTGAATGACCTTGCTGCCGATGAGTCTCTTCCTAAAGAAGCTCGTGAACGTGCAGCCTTTGCCGCTGCTAACTTACTGATTTCAGATTTCGAGGACTAATATGAACCTCGCTAACTTTGAAAAAATGGATCCAGTGATGTTGATGAGCATCGTCAACATGAAGCTTCGTGACGACTTCGGCGGTGATTTAGATCGAATGGTCAACTTCTACGAAATCGACAAAGCAGCCTTAATCGCTAAGCTCGCGTCTGCTGGTTTTGAGTATCTTCCAGAAGCTAAACAGTTTCGATAGTCGTTTAAAAAATCTTCCTATTTAAAGACCAACCTCTGTGTTGGTCTTTTTTTGTTGGTGATACGTAATAAGGAAACACGCAGCAAACCCATTATAAATTATCTGTATGCACCTATACTTTTATATCTTAGAGTCAACGAACGCGCCTTGAACCAAAGCGTATTGTTGTATAGGCTACCTAAACTAGCATATAAAACTCATCACTAAACTTGATGATAGTGAAGGATTAACAATGAAAAGACTCGGACTTTTAGCCGTTATCGCAGCCGCACTCACCGCAGGTTGCGCTTCAAATACTCAGCAAGACAACTTTCGCGAAGCCTCTTTTGAGCTGTGTAATACTGAAGTCGATATTTACTCTGTAAGCCATGATGAACGAGTTCGTATTGTCTGTTCTGATGGCTCTAAATTCGCTTTGAACAGCGAAGACACATTAGAAGTGATGCGTGACATCAACATCGACTACTGTGATGGCGAAGGCCTAGGTAAGTTCAGTGAAAGCCGCCACTACTACTCTTTCAAGTGTAAGTCAGGCACCCTACTTAGCATCAAAAAGTAGAATCGACACTACCAAATACCAAAGGGTTGATGTGAAAGCATTAACCCTTTTTAATACCCGCTTTTCTTTACTCTTAATCCCAAATCCACCAGCCACCAGATACAAAAAATAGCTCCTTTAAAGAAGCCTCTAGTATCATTGCTTTTCAAAGTAGTTGTTTGAAATTCTAAGAGAGCACGCAGAGATTACGGGTGTAAGTGAGCATGCTCGACAACAATTTTAAAACTTCCAAGTACAAAAAAGGCCCCTATTAAGGAGCCTCTAGTATCAATATTTTTCAAAGTAGTTGTTTGAAATTCTAGGAGAGCACGCGGAGCTTACGAATGTAAGTGAGCATGCTCGACAACGTAATACCCAAAAAAACAAAAAAAGCTCCCAACAGGAGCCTTTCAAATCGTATTTTTCAATCAAATAGCTTTAGTTCAAGGAAAAGGCGCGGAGTTTACGAATGTAAATGAGCACCTTTGACACAGAAATTAAGCTATTTGAGCCAGAAAAATTAAGCGTAAACAGGTAGACGCTTACAGATCTCTAATACTTTTGCTTTCGTTGCTTCGATAACAGACTCATCGCCCATGTTATCTAGGATGTCACAGATCCAACCTGCTAGCTCTTTCGCGTCTGCTTCTGAGAAACCGCGACGAGTGATAGAAGGAGAACCGATACGGATACCTGAAGTAACGAATGGGCTACGTGGGTCGTTTGGTACTGAGTTCTTGTTTACAGTGATGTTTGCTGCACCTAGTGCTGCATCTGCTTCTTTACCTGTGATGTCTTTGTTGATTAGGTCAACTAGGAACAGGTGGTTCTCTGTAGAACCTGAAACGATGTTGTAACCACGAGCTAGGAATTCAGCAACCATTGCTTTTGCGTTAGCAACAACACGTGCTTGGTATTCTTTGAACTCTGGCTCTAGAGCTTCTTTGAACGCTACTGCTTTACCAGCGATAACGTGCATTAGAGGACCACCTTGGCCGCCTGGGAATACTGCTGAGTTCAGCTTCTTGTAAAGATCTTCGCCTTCGTTAGAAAGGATTAGACCACCACGAGGACCCGCAAGCGTTTTGTGCGTCGTTGTAGTTACTACGTGAGCGTGTGGCACTGGGTTCGGGTAAACGCCTGCAGCGATTAGACCTGCTACGTGAGCCATATCTACGAACAGGTAAGCACCTACTTTGTCAGCGATTTCACGCATGCGCTTCCAATCACAGATTTGAGAGTAAGCAGAGAAACCACCGATGATCATCTTAGGCTTGTTCTCGATAGCCAGCTTTTCCATCTCTTCGTAATCGATTTGACCCGCTTCATCGATACCGTAAGGGATGATGTTGTAAAGCTTACCAGAGAAGTTTACTGGAGAACCGTGAGTTAGGTGACCACCGTGTGCTAGGCTCATACCTAGAACCGTATCGCCTGCATTTAGTAGTGCCATGTATACAGCGTTATTTGCTTGAGAACCTGAGTGAGGCTGTACGTTTGCGTACTCTGCACCAAATAGTTCACATGCACGTTCAATTGCTAGAGTTTCAACTTTGTCTACGTACTCACAACCACCGTAGTAACGCTTGCCTGGGTAGCCTTCAGCGTATTTGTTTGTTAGCTGAGAACCTTGAGCTTCCATTACACGTGGGCTTGTGTAGTTTTCTGAAGCGATAAGTTCGATATGCTCTTCCTGACGAAGAGTTTCTTCTTGGATAGCTGCGAATAGATCCGCATCGTAATCAGCAATGTTCATGTCACGCTTAAGCATCTGTATCTCCTGACTCAGATTGTACTGAAAGTTTCAAAAAAACCACACAACGACCGAAAGCAAACGTTTCCGTCACCGTTTTGATGTGACGCATTCTACATAATTTGATCTAGGTCATAAAGAGCTAATTGCAATTTTATCATGCAGTTTTTTCATAATCACAAATAAGATTCATCATGGTTATTTGGCTTATCCAACCAAAGATGGCGCTTACTGTCAATTTTACGCTTTACACCCTGTAAAACGCAGATTACATAGGTTTACCTTAATTTTGCCCCTCAAGCTACCGAAAGCTAAGGTTTTTCTCTACTATGCACGCCTTTATTGGTTAGGTAATTATAAAAACGATGGAAAAACACTCACGTAAAGAAGATTGGGTAGCGATTCTCACTGGCACGTTTTTAGTGGCGTTAGGCGTCTTCTTTTTACAGTCAGCGAACCTGCTTACCGGGGGCACTACTGGCTTGGCTCTGCTTTTGAGTCAATTCTTGCCTGTAACCTTTGGTATTTTGTACTTTGTTGCCAATTGTCCATTCTATTTATTAGCATGGAAACGATTCGGCCGTAGCTTTGCTATTAGCAGTGCGATTTCTGGTGCTTTAGTGTCTGTGTTTGCCGATCATTTATACTTAGTTATCTCGCTAGAAGTTCATAACGAGATCTATTGTGCTGTTGCCGGCGGCTTACTAATGGGCTTAGGTATGCTAATCCTATTCCGTCACCGCTCAAGTCTGGGTGGCTTCAACGTACTGTGCTTGTTTATCCAAGACCGCTACGGTATCTCGGTAGGCAAAACACAAATGGGTATTGATGCGTGTATTCTGTTTGCATCGTTCTTCTTCGTGTCACCTTGGGTGATTGCCGTATCTGTATTAGGCACCGCAGTATTGAACATCGTATTGGCAATGAACCACAAACCAACTCGCTACTCGGTGAATTACGCGTCTTAAAGTTCATTACCTGCTCTGTCGTTGCTGGCACTCGATGCTCAAACTTCTAGCAAGTAGACTCGAGGCACGATATTCCAGCCATCACTAAAACAAAAAAGGCTTTGGGAAGCACTCCAAAGCCTTTGTAGAAGCCTAATCTTTTAAGGGGAATCAAAATTAGGCTCATTGAAATGAAACAAGGTTACCCTTCAATCAAAAGAATACGAGTCTCGTAAGGTTGCAAAACTTGATGATGAGACGCCACTAAACTCTCGCTCACTTGATAATTAGACAACAAGCTCTTAGCCTTTGCCATCTCAAAACGTTCAGGTAAAACGCATTCAGCCTCTTCACCATAATAGTTGTTAATGCACAGCAGAGTTTGTCCTTCACTCTCACGAGAGTACGCAAATACCGACGGGTGCTCAGGCAATAGATCTTGATAGCTGCCATCCGTAATCACTGGTACTTGTTTGCGTAACTCAATCAAGCTCTTATAGAAATAAAAAACAGAGTCTTTGTCTTCCAGTGCTTGCTCAGCGTTAATCTCAGAGTAATTATTCGCTACATCAAGCCATGGCTGAGCTTGTGAGAACCCTGCGTAAGGCTCACTGTTCCATTGCATTGGTGTACGAGAGTTATCACGAGACTTCTGCGCCAAAATCGCCATCATATCTTCATGAGCCACACCATCACGGTTCACCATGATGTCGTACATATTGGTACTCTCAACATCACGATACTGGCTAATTTCAGTATAGCTAGGGTTAGTCATGCCAATCTCTTCACCTTGATAGATATAAGGTGTGCCCTGCATCATGTGGACAGAAGCGGCGAGCATCTTGGCTGATTCAACGCGATATTGCTGGTCGTTACCTAAGCGGCTCACGACTCTTGGTTGGTCGTGGTTACACCAGAATAGTGCACCCCAACCTTTTCCGTTCAAGCCAGTTTGCCAGTGGTTAAAGATTGACTTGAGCTGTAAGAAATCGAAGGGAGCGTTGGTCCATTTCTCACCATTGGTGTAATCGACCTTAAGGTGGTGGAAGTTAAACACCATCGATAGCTCGCTGTTATCAACGTTTGAATATTGCTGACAATGCTCCAACGTGGTTGAAGACATCTCGCCTACAGTCACGCTACCGTACTTCTGGAATACCGCTTCGCTGATCTCTTTTAGGTATTCATGTACGCGCGGGCCATCGGTATAGAAACGACGACCATCGCCAATATCATCATTAGGGAAGTCTTGCTGCTTTGAAATCAGGTTAATGACATCGAGACGGAATCCATCGACGCCCTTCTCTGCCCAGAAGCTGATAACGTCTTTTACTTCTTCGCGTACAACCGGGTTCTCCCAGTTGAGGTCGGCCTGTTCTTTCGCAAATAGATGTAAGAAATACTGACCAGTGGCTTCATCCATTTCCCATGCATTACCACCGAACTTAGACTGCCAGTTGGTTGGTGCTTGACCATCTACGGGATCTTTCCAAATATAGTAATCGCGGTAAGAGCTGTTTTTGTCGCCCAAAGCAGATTGAAACCATGCATGCTCTGTCGAGGTGTGGTTTACCACGATATCCATCACGATACGGATACCACGTTGGTGCGCTTCAGACAGCAATAAGTCGAAGTCTTCCATGGTGCCGAATTGAGGATTAATCGCGTAGTAGTCTGAGATATCGTAACCATTATCGATCATAGGAGATGCGTAAACCGGGGTTAGCCAAATCGCATCGACACTCAAATGTTTGAGGTAATCCAGTTTCGAAATGATCCCTTTGATGTCGCCAGTACCTTTACTGCCACTGTCGCAGAAGCTCTTTGGGTAGATTTGATAGATGGTTGCGGTTTTCCACCAGCTTTCATCATGTTCAGTCATCGCCATCTCTAACACTCACTTACCAGAAAATATAAAATAAAAATCACCATGTGAATCATGGTCGAATAGCCGTTATAACTAAAAGAAAAAGCTATAACTAAGAGAAAAAGCGATAACTCATTTTGGAGTCATCGCTTATTCAATGCATTACGCGTTCGCGGTTTCTAACTCACCCTTGGATTGGGCTCGCTTGTAGAAAAACAGGGTTAGCGTGATAGGCAGTACTATCGCCACCAGCATCGCGACTAGGTAAATCGACCAATATTGAGGTTGAATCGATAGGATGCCCGGCAAGCCGCCGACACCGATACCATTCGCCATCACACCCGCGCTACCACAGATTGCGGCTGCAACAGCACTACCAATCATTGCGCTCAGCATTGGGAATTTGTATTTAAGGTTAATACCGTACATCGCAGGCTCTGTTACACCTAAGTAGGCTGAGATTGCCGCAGGAACCGAGATGTCTCGTTCACCTTCACGCTTACTCAAAATAATAATGCCAACTACAGCAGATGCTTGTGCAATGTTTGATAGCGCAATCAAAGGCCAGATTGGTGTGCCACCTAAGTCTTGCATCAGTTGTAAGTCCACAGCGTTGGTTGTGTGGTGAATACCCGTGATAACCAAAGGTGCGTATAGGAAACCAAAAACCACTGAACCAAGAATCGCAAAATCACCTGTCATTGCCGCTTTAGCTGCGAATGCCACACCATCGCCTAACATACGACCGAATGGGCCAATGAAAGCGTGCGCTAGAATCACAGACAAAATAATCGATACAAATGGCACCACAACTAGGTACAAGTAAGCAGGGACGATGCGCTTAAGATTGGTTTCAATGAACGCCAAAGCCACACCCGCTAACATTGCTGGGATCACCTGAGCCTGATAACCGACCTTCTCAATCACAAACAGTCCAAAATCCCATACCTCAGGTACCGATTTACCTATCATGTATGCGTTCATGAGTTGTGGTGAAACTAAGGTCACACCGAGCGTGATACCCAAAATTGGGGTTCCGCCAAGCTTCTTAACCGTAGCCCAACACACGCCAACCGGTAGGAAGAAGAAAATAGCTTCGCCGATCAACCATAAGAAAGAGTGAACGGTTGCCCAGAATTGACTGATTTCAACTAAGGTTTTGCCGTCGAACATGCGAATGTCGCCAATCACATTACGGAAACCAAGAATCAAACCACCTGTAATGATGGCAGGCAGCAGTGGTACGAAAATTTCGGCTAAATGGGAGATACCACGCTCAAGGAAGTTCATATTTTGACGAGCAGCCAGCTTCGCCTCATCTTTTGATGATGCCTCTTTACCTGTCTGTTCAATCAGAAGTGCGTACACTTCATCAACTTCAGTGCCAATCACAACTTGGAATTGGCCTGCGTTAGTAAAACAGCCTTTTACTAGCTTCAGTTTTTCGAGTTCAGCTTTGTTGGCCTGCTCTGTATCGTTCAATACAAAACGCAGTCGAGTCAGACAGTGGCTGACACTCGCAATGTTTTCTTTACCACCGACTAACTCGATAAGACGCGCAACGTCTTGCTTCGCTATCTTACTCATACTACCCCACCCTGGTTTCATTCAATTACTCTTCTAAACCATGCAGCTATAACCACTTCGATTTAGATTGATGGGAACATTCCCAATCACGGTTATTATAATGCCCACATGAATGATAAATTAAAATGGGAACAGTCCCATTAATTGAAAGAGATCACACTCTAATTTTAATCTAAGCGGTTCAATTTCGCTTAATTGAGTGGATTATAGAATCGGAGATTGAGTGTGATGAGAGATCTCTGAATTGCCTAAAAGCTGAGAGATCAATAGATTAGCGGCCAATTTACCTGCAGATTGATACCCAGGATCAATGCTAAATACTCGAGGGAACAAGAAAGAGAGAAGATCATTACCACCAACGCCGGTGACGACCACATCTTCACGTTGTCGCTCTTGCAGACGTTTGATCACACCGAGAGCCAATGTGTCACTAGCACAGACTATAGCTTGGGTGTTAGGTGTTAGTACCTCATCCACCAGCTGATAAGCACTTTCGTGATGAAGTTGACCAGTACGATAGTTTGCCACCGAACCTGTGTTTTCACACCAATCGAGATAAGCCTTAAGACGCAGTTCACCGGTTGATTTGTCGCTAGGATCAACTCCGATGAAGCCAACCTCAGAGATCCCCTGATCCGACAGATGCGCTAACGCACTATTGATCACCTGTTGGTTATCATAGTTAATCGACGTCACGTTCTCGGTATCCAGAGCAATAACCACCGCTTTGTGTTCCCAAGCTTCAATCGCAGGAATATCGCAATCAGTAAAACCAAACACGATTATGCCGTCTACATTGCGGCGCTTGAGAACCTGAAGGTGCTCATTGGCTTTTTCTCTATCTAGCTGGCTTTCCATGATCACGACATCGTAATCCGCTCGATACAACTCAGCCAACATAGTGCTAACTGCTTTGTTTTCAGAAGGGGAATCCAGACGAGAAATGATGACACCGATGACTTTTTGACTGCCACCACGCATCGACTGCGCAGACTTTGAAGGCGTGTACCCAGATTCTTGAATTACTCTTTCCACCCTTTCTCGGGTTTCAGGTTTCACTTTTGGATCATTGGTCAGAACGCGAGATACGGTTGACTTACCAACACCGGACAGCTTAGCAATATCGAGAATAGTGAGTTTTTTGCTCATAAAAAGTCTAACGTTAAAGGGAAGAGAAGAAAAAGTGAGGGCATACCCCCTCACTTAACTGTTTGTAAATCCTAGAAGTTAACTATGACTTACTTTCGGCAATTTTTATAGACGACACGACCAAGTTCTAGACGCGCGTTGTCACCTTTAGTGCGTAAAGTGACGCTATTGATCAGTTCAGAGGTTCCATCATCTAAGATGTAATTCGTTCCTGAACCTGCCGATATTTGAGTTAGGCGATATTCATTCTCTGGCAAACGTAATACCGCTTTTTCATTACCAAGGTAAGCGACCTTAAATGAAGCGTCAGACTCACATTGATAAGTCACGAATTGATCGTCCGATACTGCACCATCAGGCGCCGCGGATTTAGAACACCCGACTAACGCTACCGTACATAGAGATGCTGCCAACAATGCTTTCATACTGCGTTCCTCATCTTTATATAGTGAACAACACTTATATCTAAGTGAAGGAGACTTAGTGTCTTAACCTTTTAAGAAAGCTGGCACGTCTTTAATGCTATCAAGTACCACGCTAGCCAACGCTTCACCTTTTTCAGTGATGGGTTTACCCGTTCTTACCAAGACTTTAGTACCAACACCTGCTGCTTCTGCAGCCATCATATCTTCCGCTTTATCGCCGATCATGACCGAGTTAGCCATATCAATCTTCAGAAAGTCACGAGCAGAAATGAACATGCCTGGCTTTGGCTTACGACATTCACAATCTTGCTTGTAGTCACCAATACCGTGCTCAGCGTGGTGAGGACAGTAATAAATGCCATCGAGCTCGACACCATTATCAACAAAGTTCCAATCCATCCACTGCGTTAAAGAAAGAAAACGGTCTTCACTAAACATGCCGCGAGCAATACCAGATTGGTTGGTCACTAGCACCAATAAATAACCCATATCTTTAAACGCTTTCGCCGCTTCAAACACACCATCGATGTATTCAAAGTCATGCTCATCATGTACGTAGCCGTGATCAACGTTAATCACTCCATCACGATCTAAAAAAACAGCAGGTTTAGACAAAATTTTGTTCTCTATCAACTCTCTATTAATCATTAATTATTACACGCTTTATTTGCTTCATCACTATCTATTTAGTTTTGCGTTCGTTAACGATTTGTTTCTAGCTTAGCCATACAATCGACGTTTAGCCGTCTAGACGTAAAAATATCTATTGACTTAGATCATAGAACACCATAGCATCGTCTGTAAATCGAGCGAGCTATCGACATATTATTCTGTTCTACCTGCACGGGTTTCTCTATGATTAAAGTGAATCAAGTCAATAAGGTTTTTTATCAAGGCACTAAAGAAATCAATGCCTTAATTGATATCAACCTCCACATTCCTCAAGGTCAAATCTTTGGAGTCATCGGCTCTTCAGGTGCAGGCAAAAGTACCCTAATCCGCTGTGTAAATATGTTGGAAGCCCCGACTTCGGGTGAAGTGATTGTTGATGGTATCGACCTAACAAAACTCAGCAAATCAGAGCTTAGCGAAGCGCGCCGTAACATCGGCATGATATTCCAGCACTTCAACCTGCTGTCTTCTCGTACTGTATTTAACAATGTAGCACTGCCTCTAGAACTTGCTGGTAAAGATAAAGCGATTATTGAAGCGAAAGTCAGCGAGTTACTTGAACTGGTTGGCCTTGCTGATAAGCGTGACACCTACCCGGCAAACCTAAGTGGTGGTCAAAAGCAGCGTGTGGCGATTGCTCGCGCACTGGCCTCTGACCCGAAAGTACTGCTATGTGATGAAGCCACCAGCGCATTGGATCCAGCAACAACTCAATCTATCCTTGAGCTGCTGCGTGAAATCAACCGCAAGCTGAACATCACTATCCTGCTTATTACACACGAGATGGATGTGGTTAAAAGCATTTGTCACGAGGTTGCGATCATTGGCGGCGGTGAATTGGTAGAGAAAGGTACAGTCGGTGACATCTTTGCTCATCCGAAGACAGAGCTAGCGCATCAGTTTATTCGCTCAACGTTGGATCTGACGATCCCTGAAGATTACCAAGCACGTTTGCAAGAGACTCGCTTAAACAGCAGCTACCCGCTGGTGCGTCTTGAGTTTACTGGTGCAACGGTTGATGCTCCGCTAATGACGCAAATCGCACGTAAATTCAATATCGATGTCAGCATCTTAAGTTCTGACCTTGATTACGCCGGTGGCGTGAAGTTCGGCATGATGGTCGCTGAACTGTTCGGTAATGAAGCAGATGATAATGCTGCTATCCAATTCCTACGCGACAACAATGTAAAAGTAGAGGTGCTTGGTTATGTCCTTTAGTTTCAACGAGATTGCTGACTGGATCAGCCTTAACGGTAACCTTCTATTAGGCGCAACAGGCGAAACGCTTTACATGGTTGCTGTTGCAGGCATTGTTGGCTTCGCGGTCGGTATTCCACTAGGCGTGATTCTGCATACGACTAAAAAAGGTGGCCTGTTAGAGAACACCAAAGTAAACAAGATTCTAGGTGCGATTGTGAACGTGGGTCGTTCAGTGCCTTTCTTAGTGTTGATGGTTGCGATTATCCCACTAACTAAGATGCTGATTGGTACCTTCATAGGCACAACAGCAGCGATTGTTCCATTGACGATTGGTGCTATCCCATTTGTGGCTCGACTTATCGAAAGTGCACTACTTGAAGTACCAACAGGTCTAGTAGAAGCGGCTCAATCAATGGGCGCAACACCAACACAAATCATCAATAAGGTTCTGCTTCCTGAAGCACTACCGACTATTATCAACTCAGTAACGATTACGCTAGTGACACTTGTGAGCTACTCAGCAATGGCGGGCACGGTTGGTGGCGGTGGTCTAGGTGATGTCGCGATTCGTTACGGATTCCACCGTTACGATGTGACCATCATGGCTGTAACGGTAGTGATGTTGATTGTGCTTGTACAAATTATTCAATCAATCGGTGATTCCTTAGTTCGCCGCGTTGACCACAGATAAAGACTCAGCGCTAAAACGCAAACTCTCTAAAACAAGAGTCGTCTGAACCAAATTAAATAGATTTATTAAAAGGAGATTATTATGAAATTTAGCCTTAAAGGTTTACTAACTATCGCAGCAGCAGCTTCAGCGCTAGTTCTAGCAGGTTGTGGCGATAAAGAAGTGGATACTTCTAAAGTAAAAGTTGGCGTAATGGCAGGTGCAGAAGCGCAAGTTGCTGAAGTGGCAGCTAAAGTAGCGAAAGAGAAATACGGCCTAGACGTTGAACTGGTTACTTTCACGGATTACGTAACACCAAACGCAGCTCTAGATGATGGTTCTATCGACATCAACGCATTCCAACACGCACCGTACCTAGATCAGCAAGTGGCTGACCGTGGCTACAAGCTAACTATCGCTGGTAACACGTTTGTTTACCCAATTGCGGGTTACTCTAAAGAAGTGAAATCGGTAGACGAAATCCAAGACGGTGCTCGTATTGCTGTACCAAACGACCCTACAAACCTAGGTCGCTCTCTACTTCTTCTTGAGCAACAAGGTCTTCTTGAACTTCGTGAAGGCGCAGGTCTTCTAGCTACAGTTCGCGACATCGTGGGTAACCCTAAGAACCTAACGATTGTTGAACTAGACGCAGCTCAACTGCCACGTTCTCTTGATGATGTTGCTCTATCTATCATCAACACAACTTACGCGAGCTCTATCAACCTGACTCCACAAAAAGATGGCGTATTCGTTGAAGACAAAGATTCTCCTTACGTAAACCTAATCGTTTCTCGTGAAGACAACCTAAACGCTGAAAACGTACAAAACTTCGTTAAAGCTTACCAAACTGAAGAAGTGTACAACGCAGCTTCTGACATCTTCCAAGGTGGCGTCGTTAAAGGTTGGTAATCAACTAAACGACAGCACTGTATAGATACCCGAAGGGGCTGACATAACGTCAGCCCCTTTTTATTGGTTAGGATTTACCAGAAAGTTCGACTTACCACCAAGCTTCCACTTGCATACCAACGCTCATTTCACTGTTTTTACCTTCACCGAAGGCATTGTCGTTTTCAGCATCATTCAAGTAAGTGGCGAAGATACGGAATTCAGGACGAGACCAGAAACCCACTTGTGGAACCCAAGCCTGAGCGATTGTGAATTTACCACCTGCCCCATCTTGGTTATCAATCGTTTCTACAAAACCACCAATTTCAAGGATGGTACGCATGCGCTTGTCCCACTTATAAAGCGGACGAATGACTGCACTGAAAGAGTCATCATCACTGTTATTAGCACCCACACCGGTTGACGCGGCATAACGCACAGTGTGGCCAAACTCGATGTTCTCACCAATCGCAAGCACGCCCCAGTTAATCAAACGGAAGCCATCGGCGTCATTGTTGTTTGCATCACGAACGATGCCTTTACCCGTTCCAAAAGTCGTCATCTGCTCGGCATAACCAGAGTTAGCAACCTGTAGAATGGTTTTGTTGAAGCCGCCAGATAGGTTTTGATTCAAGCTCGCCGTTAGCATTACGCTGTCATCCGCATCCACCGTTTGACCTTGTTTTTCATTGGCGAAGTTCATATCAATACCGACCTCAAGATCAGCATTGCTCCACAATGGAATGCCCGCATAACGTATATCAGCAATCATGGCTGTGGTTTCTTTGCCATCAAACACATCGCCAGTCACCGTGTCTTGAATCAAAGCCACCGATAATTTACCAGGGCCTAGGTTGATGTGTTCAACGCCGGCTCCAATACCACTTACATCCCAGTAGTAGTTATCAACGATGTGCACATCATGACGTTGGTAGTAGCGCTCACCCGCCCAAATCCCAATGTCCTTATCTTCAAAAAGCCCCACCGCCTGAACATTCAATTGCACCACATCCACGCTTTTATCCGCGGCATTCTCATCTTGGCCTTGCCAGTACGACAACATGGAATCAACTAAAAATGAAACGTCGTCCTCAGCATACACTTCTTTCTTAAAGCCAAACTCACCATACAGGTCATTTTCGTTGCCGAGTCGGCCAACTTTACTCACCTCCCACTTGCTGTTTGAGCCGCCTTCATTACTC
Source organism: Vibrio sp. 10N.239.312.D08 (assembly GCF_041466145.1). NCBI lineage: Bacteria > Pseudomonadati > Pseudomonadota > Gammaproteobacteria > Vibrionales > Vibrionaceae > Vibrio > Vibrio sp. 10N.239.312.D08. Next base: position 68,498 of record NZ_JBFSSD010000005.1, read on the forward strand.
AGGCCAACGCCTCCGCGCATGTAGCCATTGAACTCTAATGGTGTGGTTTCATCAGCGTATAAATTAGGTGCAAGTAAAGCCGTAGAGAGTGCAGCAGCAATAGGTAACAGTTTCATCGTCCATTCCTTTCAGATCTAGAATCAGGTTATTATTTATAAATGGGAACATTCCCATGGGATCGATCCCATTTATATTGAGCAGAATATAAATTGAAAGAGAACTGATTGATTACTGTGATCCAGTTAACTATTGAAATAATCAAAAGTTGATGAGTGTGGGATTATTTTGGTGAATACTTGAGGGCTACAGAGAGAGATAGACAGCACAAAATGAGCGCATTTAAGGGCGAAATAGGTTCAACAATATTGGCAAGCCCAATACTTGATTAATGCTCAACATGGAGGGCAAAGAAAGAGAAAGAGAAAGAGAAGCTAACAGGGAGAAAACAAAGGAATAAGTATCGAAGTATTGATTAACACTTCGATACATTGAATCGATAATTAAGCTTTATGGATTACTTCAGGTGATCCCAAGAGATGTTTGACACCAATCGGCAGTCATCACACTTGAAATAGAAAATATCGTGGATAGGCGCATCTAGCAGCCATTCACCACCACATTGCGGGCATTTGCGCTCTTTTTCATCTTTCAGGCTGATCCCACCGACACGGTATAAGTAGTAGTAGGTTGGAACCTTAGTCAGATACTCAATGCGCCCTCTTAGACCCCAACCGCGTTTAAACAGCACACTCTTCGTGTCACTGATCTCGGTTAGCGTTGCATGTTCCGCGCGACAACCACCACCCATTTGTACTTCATCACAGGCTTGCCATTCGGTCTGCCATTTCAACACGGCTTTATGGTCGCCATTGAAGGTAGGTGGATTGCGATACAAAGGGATTGGTAGCAAGCTATCGCCACTACGCAGCGGTGAACAGGTGTGCACGAAAGTCGTGTATAGCACCTGCCAGCTTGGTGTTTCATCTTCTGCCACTTCTTCTGAGTTCAGATCTCGACCTAGCAAACGCATTTTAGGCGCTAGTAGGCTCGCGTTAGACAAGCGATCAAAACACACTTTCACAAAGTCTGAGTGATTCCGCGGGTGCAAGCTATCTTGCTCCGGGCACACAACGCGAACATAGAATTCACCATCGCCCATCACGATTGGGAACTCACGACCTAACACTTGTCCGTTATAACGAAGTGCATCCATTAAGCCATTAACCGCCTTGTCGACAGCGCTTACCGTTGTGTTATCAAAACACTCAAATTGAAGTTCTAGTACGTACATCTATTTATACCGCTGGTTGTAGCTTTTCTAAAAATTCTGCCAATGTCTCGGCGAGCACATCACGATTTTTGGTACCTAAGCGCTCCAAAATCACGTTACCCGTTAGGTTACAGATAGAGATAACATCCAGCTCAGCATCGGTCGCGGCAATGAAAACCGTTGGTTTTAGCTTCAAGCGACGCTGAGTTACTAGGTGACCCAAAATGTTTTCTTGTAGGCATTCGAAGTCTTCATCACTCCAAATCTGTAACAGAGTCAATTCGTTACCATCGAAAGTTGCGTTCATATCTGCGCTGAATTGTGCGCCGTAGAAAGTTTTGATGTCTTCATGCAGAGTCAACTCAATACCGGTTTCAACGTTGGTGAAATCCGCGAATTGCTCACGTGGATAGTGCTTCCACAACACGGCATCGCCACTCTTTTCTTCTACGCATGGCGATACGATGTCCAGCAACTCCTCATTACGAGGTAAGCTTTGGTGTTTCTGCTGCCACGCGTCAACGTATCGCTGACTAAAAGAAAGTAGTGCGTCTTGAGCACGTTGAGTCATGAAAATCTCCTAAACACAAAATAATAAATAGAATCCGAGCCCTTTCCGCGCCGATTAAGCGATGACTTAATGACAGGGTAAGGGGGATTCAGTAAAATCGACCCCATTCTAATCGAATTTGAAACGAAAGTATGAGCAAATATTCTGACGCAAAAGAGCTAGCGGGTTTAACCCTTGGCCAAAAAACTGAGTACTCTAACCAATACGATGCAAGTTTATTGCAACCAGTGCCTCGTAGCCTTAATCGCGATGATCTTGCGCTAAACGGCGAGCTGCCTTTTGTTGGTCATGATATTTGGACGATGTACGAGCTTTCGTGGCTAAACACCAATGGTCTACCACAAGTGGCTGTCGGTGAAGTTTTCATCCCAGCAACCAGCCCAAATTTAATTGAATCAAAATCTTTCAAGCTGTACCTGAACAGCTACAACCAGACTCAATTTGAAAACTGGGATCAAGTAACCGAGCGCCTGACCCAAGATTTGTCGGCATGTGCAGGCGAAACGGTGATTGTGAATGTAAACTCAGTAACCGACTACACTAACCAACCTATCGTGACGATGGAAGGTGACTGTATCGACAACCAAGACATACAAATCACTAGCTACGACTTTGAAGCGTCGCTGCTTGAAGGCGCTGCTGGCGAACAAGACGTTGAAGAAACACTGCACAGCCACCTATTGAAGTCGAACTGTTTGATCACCAATCAACCGGATTGGGGCAGCGTTGAGATCGCATATTCTGGTAAGCAAATTGACCGTGAAGCTCTGCTACGCTATTTAGTTTCTTTCCGTGAGCACAATGAATTCCACGAACAATGTGTTGAGCGTATCTTCACTGACATCATGAAATACTGTGCACCTTCGAAGCTAACTGTGTTCGCACGTTACACACGTCGTGGTGGTCTGGATATCAACCCATACCGTTCAACAGAGCAAGATAGACCAAGCCACAATAAGCGTATGGCTCGCCAATAATCAGGCGAGAACCACCCACACTTATTTGAACCTACCAAATCTTTAAAGGGACATTGAAATGCGTTGGTTATACGTTGTTAGTCTATTTATTTTAAGCTTAAGCACATCGGTCAATGCGTCGGTTTATTCGTCGGCGCTACTCAATGAAGCCAATAATTTGGTTGAGATCGAGCCGAGCCAAGCAAAACAAATGGCCAACAGCTACCTAACGCTGCGTGTCCTTTCTGATCAACGCGAGAAAAGCCCTTCAGCTATTTCTCGCGAAGAGACAGACTCCTCGATTCGAACACCAAACAGCAGTATCGATGCGTATAAGATCTTAGCCAAAGCGGAATACAACCTTGGCAATATGCGTATTGCGATTCAGCACATCGACAAAGCCTCCGAGCTAGCGCAAACCTATAAGCTTGATTACCTAAAAATAGATCTTCAGATCCTAAAAGTTCGCTTACTTTGGCTGAGTGATAGAAAATCAGCCAAAGCAAAATCAGAGCTCACTAACATTGAAACAAATCTAGAGTCGGTGAATAAAACCTTACGCTTAACGGAAGGCATTACCTATCGCTTGATCATGTTGAAAGCCGACATCGCCTCTTACGACAACAAGATCGATGAAGCCGAAAAGTTCTATCAAGAAGCCAAAACCTATCTCGATCAACGTTACTCTGAAAAAGTCACCATCGACTACCATATCTCCGTCGGCGAGTTTTATCTGACTCACAAAGAGTACAACCACGCGTTATCCGAGTTGTTGTATGGCTACTGGAAATCAGTAGAGGGCAATCTAAGTTCACGTTTGGCCAAGGTCAACCGCCTACTTGCGCAGCTTTTCTTTGAGCGCCAAGTGTTGGATAAAGCGTTAGAACACCTATCTCAAGCCGCTGATTTCTATGACAACTTTGAAAACTCGCCTGTCTTAGCACAAGTGCTTAAGAAAATGGGGGATGTGTACTTCTATCAAGGGAAATATAACCTTGCCTTGGTACACTTCTTCAACGTTCTTGATCACGAAAGCACTGACCGAGATATCCACCAAGTCATTGATATCCGACTAAGTCTATCGGCGACCTACTTACGCCTTTATAACTACCCTCTAGCAGAACAGTACCTAACCCGTGCCCTTGAGCTGCTGGAATATACCGACATTCCAAAGCTGGAAGGCCGTGCTGCACTGTTATCTGCAGGGTTAGCGTATCACCTACAAGAAAGCGAAGACGTGATAAAGCATGCGACACGTGCACTTGAGATCTCACGCCAGATAGAGAACATGCGCCTTTCACAACGCTCGTACTACTTACTTTCTTTGGGTTATGAACAGGCAGGTCGTCCACAGCAAGCATTGGCAAACCTCAAGCAATACAACAGCCTTGTCTCTCTAGAGCAGCAAAAACTCAACCGTGTTGGCGAAGACGCGTTCCGTCAACAGAAAGAATTTGCCGAACAAACCCTGCACTACGCAGGCCAAGCGCAAGAGCTAGAAAAGTACAAACTAGAGCATCGCAAGTTCCAGAAAATATCGTTCGCCCTATTCTTGTTCAGTATTATCTTGTTCTTCTTTGTGCTTCGCCGTGGCTACCTCATTCAAACCTTAGCCAAAGAAGTCGACTCACTACGAACAGACCTGTTTACGCACTCACGATCTAAGCTCCCGAACCTCAGAATGCTGAATGCCAAGCTGTCCAATTCGCTAGAACAAACCAGCCAGACCTTCGAACAGTGGCAACTTGGCGAATTGATTCATGAGCCACTCAACGACCGCTTACGCTTCGTGATGATTGATTTACCGTTCTTACGCAATATGTACACGCAGAACGGTTACAAAGCCGGTCTAGAACTGGAAGACGCTTTCGGTGAATTCCTAAAATCTAAGCTTGAAGGCCCAGCTCGTGTCTACCACTTCTCGGATGCGAACCTGCTTTATATCGAGCCAAACGCGGACCGTGATTTGTCGCCTGAGGACATGTTCAGAAAGATTCAGTCTTGGGTGAATGACTTCGAAACAGAGCGAAACATCAACCGAACGGTCCGTATGGGCATCGCTGACTACCCATTCTTGCCACGCGCTTACACCGCAATTAACGATCAAGAGCTGCTCGACGTATTGTTGATGTCGACCAATCTCGCCCGTGAGATAAGTCTCAAAGAGCGCAGTAGCCAATGGGTCTATCTAAAAGCTATCGATAATGCACCAGCAGCGAGCCTTGCAACTGGTAACATAAGAGAAGCGTGTAAACATGCGATTAATCAAGGGTTAATAAAAATACAATCCTCGTACCAGAATGAGGACAACATCAAAAAAATGCTAAAAGATGACTGATTTGCGAGCGGTTAAGAGCAGCAAGTCGTGACCTTATTTTTAGTTTTGTTATTATCGATGTAACGGAATTTCATCAAAATGATCGAGATCGGTCTACGCGGCGCTAATAAATACATCTATGGGCATTCTTGAAAAAGACATTCAGGCGCAACTCCACCAGCTGAAATCTCAGTTGGAGCAGGTCCGTTTGACGCAAAGAGACACCTCGTTCAAGTTTATTAGAGAACAGAAAGTTCTAAAGCGTATCGTCACGTCTTTAAGTGATGCATGTGTTGGTAGTAACAGCCATTTAGATGAAAACCTCATTGCCCTTAGGGAAGAGCTAGAAAAGCAAAAAGACATTAGCTCAATGATCCCAAAACTGGCAGTATTAGAAAGGATGCTTAAGCAGAAAACGTTGGCTATGGATAAACAGAACGGGTATCTGGACGATAGCATTAAGCACAGTGGGGAAACGCTGCAGCGCATAACTGGCCTTCCAGCACAGCTCAAACGCGACCTACGAAACTTACTTAGCTTCTCCGAATGCAATGGCAGTCAGAAAGTCGACCACGCCATGAAACTTCTCGGTATTTATGAGCGTGCCATAAAGATTATGGCGAATAACTCACGCACCCATTTTGCTGACGCTGCGCACTCTCCGGAACAAGAGCTCCTTTCCGACCTATCAAACGAACTACAACATCTGATCACTGAACTCGACTTCGAGGGTGAATCGGGTGATCTGCTTACCGATATTCGAGCGAAGCTGCTGCTTGGTGTTTCCACACAAAACCTACTTGAGCTAACACTTCAGATCCTCAAACTGGTTATTGAAGGCACCAACCTAGAACGTAAGAAGTCTGAACAATTCATCGATCAGCTTAATTCTTCTTTAGAGTCCAGCATCAAAACGGCAGACCAAAATGCCGACCAGAGCCAGAGCTACTTTGAGCACCGACAAGGTCTAAACTCTGAGTTAAATGAACTAGTCACTAGAAGCCAAAGCTCGGTAGATAAAGCGAAAGATATTGATAGTTTAAAGCTGTCGATTAATCCGCTACTCAGTGAAATCGCCTCTCTTTCGGAAAGGCTGAACCACGCAGAGCAAAAAGAACAAGCTCTGATAGAGAGAATGAGTTACGGAAAGACTCAGTTAGATTCACTCTATGAAGTGACGCAAGATTACCGTAAGCGCTTGGAAGATCAGGCTCAGCGTATGCTGCTTGATCCTCTAACCAAGGTTTACAATCGCACTGCCTTTACTGATCGCTTAGAGCTTGAGTATCGCCGCTGGATCCGCGCGCAACATTCGCTACGCGTAGTACTGCTCGACATCGACAACTTCAAAGCAATTAACGATAGCTTTGGTTACACCGCGGGCGACAAAGCACTCAAGATCATCGCAAGAACTATTACCAAAGAAGCAGGCACCACCGATACTGTGGCACGTTTTTCAGGTGAAGAGTTTGTGTTATTGCTGCCAGAGCAAACCGATGAATATTGCCATCAGGTGATTCAGAACATTCAAACTCAAGTAAGCCGCCTGCCCTTTAAATTCCGTGACCAGCAAATCACGATCACTTTATGCGCGGCAAGTACTCAGTTTAAAGAGTCAGATACACCTGAAGAAGTGCTAGAGCGACTCAATAAGACTCTAAATAAAGCAAAACAACGCGGTACCAACCAACTTGTTTGGCACTAGGCCAGCCCTAGATTTAATTTATTTCATTTTTTCAAATACTTATCACATACCATTTCCCTCAATGTTTGCTAAGCTAATGATTAACATTCGCTTAACAAGCATTCATGGCAAGCAACGCTGTCGTATCCGTTTCGTCTGGTTAACTCTCTCCTACCTTTAACCAAACACTTTCAACGTTTGCTTCTCACTCTCGAGCCATAGGGTCACTTCAACGTCCCCTGCTCTTTTCAACAAGGAGGCACTATGATCACTCATATCAGCCCTGCCGGTAGCATGGATTTACTCTCTCAACTTGAGGTTGAGCGTCTTAAGAAAACCGCGTCTAGTGATCTGTACCAACTGTATCGCAACTGTACGTTAGCGGTCCTGAACTCGGGTAGCCATACCGACAACTCCAAAGAGTTGCTCGACAAATATCTGTCGTTCGATGTCGAAGTCGTTCGCCGTGAGCGTGGTATTAAGCTCGAACTAAGCAACCCACCAGAGCATGCCTTTGTCGATGGTGAAATCATCAAGGGTATTCAAGAGCACCTATTTTCAGTGCTGCGTGACATTGTTTACGTCAACATGCATTTAGCCGATAACCAACGACTCAACCTGACTAATGCCACTCACATTACCAACCTTGTGTTTGGTATCTTGAGAAATGCAGGTGCGCTGACGCCGGGCATCGAGCCTAACCTGATTGTATGTTGGGGTGGTCACTCTATTAATGCCAGCGAGTACCAATACACTCGTGAAGTGGGTAATGAACTCGGCCTGCGTGAACTGAATATCTGTACCGGTTGTGGACCGGGTGCGATGGAAGGCCCAATGAAAGGGGCTGCCATTGGTCACGCGAAGCAGCGTTACACCGATCATCGTTATCTGGGGCTTACCGAGCCTTCGATCATTGCGGCTGAGCCACCAAACCCAATCGTCAACGAACTGGTGATCATGCCAGATATTGAGAAGCGTCTTGAGGCTTTTGTTCGTATGGCGCATGGCATCATCATTTTCCCAGGCGGCCCCGGCACGGCGGAAGAGCTGCTGTACATCTTAGGGATCATGATGCACCCGAATAACGCCGAACAACCAATGCCGATTGTGTTAACGGGCTCGAAAGAGAGTGAGGCTTACTTCCGCTCAATCGATAAGTTCATTGGGGAAACTCTAGGGCCTGATGCGCAGAAACATTACGAGATCGTGATTGATGACCCAGCACGCGCTGCGAAAATCATGAAACAAGCGATGCCAGATGTGCGTTCTCACCGTAAAGAGACCGGTGATGCCTACAGCTACAACTGGTCACTGCATATTGAGCCTGAGTTCCAACTGCCATTCGACCCAACACACGAATCTATGGCGGCGCTTGATCTTCATATGGACCAAAAAACAGAAAGCCTAGCCGCTAATTTACGTAAAGCGTTCTCAGGCATTGTGGCTGGTAACGTCAAAGCAGAGGGTATTCTGGAGATCGAGAAGCACGGCCCATTCCTAATTGATGGCGACAAAGAGCTAATGACCAAGATGGACCAACTGCTGAATGACTTTGTTGAGCAACATCGAATGAAGTTACCGGGAGGGACCGACTACGTGCCTTGCTATAAAATCGCCTCACGTGATTAAGGCGTTTACGTTACCAACGTTTCAACTCACCAAGTGATACGTTACTATAAGGGGCTAGCAGCCCCTTTTTTATTGCCTATTTAGTGGAAACTTATGTCTATCCATCTTGTTATTATCGATGCCTTAAACCTCATCCGACGCGTGCACTCTGTTCAGCCGGATCCAACCGATATAGCAAGAACCATTACCACCACAATTCGCACTCTCAATAAGATTCTGAATGAATCAAAGCCCACCCACATCATCGCGGTATTTGATCACCATTTACAAGACCGTGGCTGGCGCGCAGATGTGCTTCCTGCTTATAAGCAGAATCGTAAACCCATGCCAGAACCATTGATGAAAGGCCTTGATGCTATTCAACAAGCTTGGTGGGAGTTAGGCATTGATTCACTGCTGTCTGATGGCGATGAAGCGGATGATCTCGTCGCAACACTGGCAAAGAAAGTGGCTGACCACGGAGAAACCGTCACCATCGTCTCGACGGATAAGGGCTACTGCCAACTGTTGTCACCAACGCTTCAGATCCGAGATTACTTCCAGCACCGCTGGCTAGACAAACCCTTTATCGAAGCTGAGTTTGGCGTTAAACCTGAGCAGCTTGCAGATTACTGGGGCTTAACCGGTGTGAGCTCTAGCCAAGTACCGGGGATTCCAGGTATAGGACCAAAAGCTGCAAAAGAAATCTTAACCACTTACCCGGATATCGAAGCGGCCTATCAAGCAGAAGATCTGCCGAAAAAATATCGTAAGAAGTTCGACGAACACATCGAATCCGCTCGTGTATGTAAGCAAGTATCGGCACTCAAAACCGATATTGATTTAGGGTTCAACCTGCAAGATATTCGTTACGAAGCAAACGCTTAAGTCGCTGTGACTCGATAATATTGATACAAAAAATGCCCCTTAAAGGAGCATTTTTTATCACTGACACACTAACGTAAATATTAGTGCGGTGAGATGTTTGAAAGCGCCTGAATGTGGACCGTGATCTCTTCGCGATCGTGGTAAAGGTGCTTAGCCTGCATCTTGAACTTCACTTTGTTCTCAATCAGGAACACTTTTAGGTTCTCGATATCTTGCAGTACTTCATCGTAACGGCCTTTCATAGGCAGTTTAAGGTTGAACAGTGCTTCTTTCGCCCAGCCTTTGATGATCCACTCACCCATAAGGTGAGCAACACGAGCTGGCTTCTCAACCATGTCACAGATAATCCAAGTTACGTTCTTACGGTCTGGTTCAAACTTAAAGCCATCCACCATGTGGTGCTTAATTTGACCTGTTTCCATTAGGCTGTCTGCCATCATGCCGTTATCAACACAGTGAACGAACATCGAGCGCTTAACCAATTGGTAAGTCCAACCACCTGGACATGCACCTAAATCAACACCCCACATACCTGGAGCCAAACGCTCGTCCCACTCATCACGAGGGATGAATACGTGGAATGCTTCTTCTAGCTTCAATGTAGAACGGCTTGGCGCATCTGATGGGAACTTCAGACGAGGGATACCCATAAAGAACTGGGAGTTGTTCGTTGGGTAAGAGTAACCAACAAAACAGTGACCCGGAGCGATAAAGCATAAATGAAGCACAGGCTTCTTAGCGTTATCTTTCGCTGTCATCAGGCCTTTACCACGCATCGCTTGACGCATCGGCACGGTAAATTTACGGCAGAACTTCAAAAGCTCTTTTGCTTCGTTAGTATCTGGCGTTTCAATACGGATATCACCACAACGAGGGAAACCTTCTTTCTCAGAAAGCGCCTCAAGAATTGGAGAAATACGGTCATCGGTTGGCAGGTCTTTAATTTCAACAGCCACTGCCAACATTTGACGAGCAAAGATCAGTGATTGGAAATCGATCTCTTTTACCAGTTTATCGGCTTCGCCTGCTTGATAACATTCAAACAATACAAAGCCTGTATTGTTCTTTAAGCGAGGAAAACCAAACACTTCCAGTTGTGTTGCCTTGTCTTGAATTTCGCCAGCACATTCTTTTTCAAAACCAGAGCGACAATAAAGTAGTACGTGTTTCACTGAGTTACCTCTTTTATATTCAAAGCAGCGAAGGAGAAGACTCCCCAACCAATGATAAATAGTAGACCACCAAACGGTGTTATAGGGCCAAACCATTTTATTCCTGTCAGTGCCAAGCCATAAAGGCTGCCACTAAAACAAAGGATGCCGATGATAAAGCAAATTGCCGCAATGAAAAAATATTTTTGTGATTTAGCGCCAAGTTTCATCTGCAGCAGAGCGCCACACGCCAATATCGCTAGAGTATGGATAAATTGGTACTGAACACCCGTCTCAAACACGCCTAGCAGATATTCAGACAAGATAGCTTTCAAACCGTGAGCTGCAAAGGCGCCAAGCATCACAGCAACCGCACCAGAGATGCCAGCAAACGTGAGTAAATACTTACTTCTCATTGAGTACCTCTTTGATAAACGCTGATAACTTCTCAACGGTTAACGCAATATTCTGCTGCTCGGTGTAACCAGAACTCTTACGAGGTTTAAAGCTGTGGTCGCCATCGGGAATAAATTCAACACGAATAGAATCAGACAGATCAAAATCAGCAAACTCTTCACGCTTACCAAAGGTATCGCGCTCACCTTGTAAAATGAGGCATGGCTTTGCTAACTCAGCCAGATGCTCACCTTTGTATTTCTCGGGTTTACCTGGTGGGTGGAAAGGAAAGCCTAAACACGCCATTGCGGCCACCTTATCAAGTTCAGACAAATGGCTCGCCATACGCCCTCCCATCGACTTACCACCAATCACAAGCTTATCGGCATCAACCTGCTCAATAATCTCTTGATAGGCTTCAAGTAGCTTAGGCGCTCTGTCAGGTGGACGACGCTTACCATCTTCAGCACGTTTAATCATGTAAGGGAAGTTGAAACGAATCACTCGTATCCCTTTAAAGGCTAACCCTTTGGCTACCGACTGCATGAACTCATGCTCCATGCCTGCGCCAGCACCATGGGCAAAGATAAAGGTGATGGGATTGTCTTCACCATCAATGATGACGTTATTCATCGAGTAAGTCCTCTTGTTCACTTTGCGCTTTCGCTAGCATCCAGTCGCGGAAGGTAGCAATACGACCCATGTCGGCTTGTTTCTCATGACAAACCACATAGAAGGCGTTCTTACTCACCAACACTTCATCAAAAGGCGCAATCAAACGACCCGCTTCGATTTCAGGCTGCGCCAACACGTTGTTACCCAGAGCAATGCCCTGGCCGTGAGCCGCTGCCTGCAGCACCATGGTTGAGTGACTGAAGATAGGGCCGTGATTAACGTTTACCCCATCGATGCCATTTTGCTTAGCGAACTGTTTCCAATCCTTTCGAGAAGTATCATGCAATAGCGTATGACATGCTAAATCACTGAGAGATTCTAATGGTTTTACTCCTAGCAGCACGGAAGGTGAGCAAAGAGGGATCAAGTATTCTTGGTAAAGCTTATCGGCTCTAAGCCCCGACCAATTACCTCGGCCATAATAGATAGCGACGTCTACATCATCGGTTAGCGAGCCTTCATCCATATCAACGGCTTTGATTCTTACATCAATATCAGGCTCTTGCTGATTAAAGTCAGCGAGCCTTGGTACCAACCATTGAATAGCAAAACTCGGCGGTAAACTGATGGTCAATGCGCCCTTCTCACTTCGCTCCAGCACTTTGTCTGTCGCTTCTGCTAGTGATGTGAAAATATCTTTGATATCTAAGAAGTAGCTTTGACCTTCTTCAGTTAGCAGCAAAGAGCGGTTTCTTCGGCGAAACAGCTTCAAAGATAAGAATTCTTCAAGCGCTTTGATCTGATGACTGACTGCCGCTTGAGTAACAAACAACTCTTCTGCAGCACGCGTAAAACTCAAGTGTCGAGCTGCAGCTTCAAACACTCTTAGCGAGTTTAATGGGGGTAATCGACGAGACATAGTTACTCTCTAAATAAGCATTAGTTTTTTTTATCTGAAACATTATAATTTGTCCATTGCCTAGCAGCCAGAGAAATTCTATATTTCATCCCGCAGCAGCTAGCCTGAACGGCTTGATTCTCTCTAGAATCAATTGGCTTAGCTCCTGCGATGTTGTGTTTGCAAACTCGTTCTTTTCGAGTTGGGTAGAGTTCTACCAAATGTTTTGTTGCAGTTTATACTGAAACGAGGCATGTACTTCCTGTATTTATTTTGACCTGTCTGTCAAATTTGTTTACACCGCCTTATGGGCGGTGTTTTTTTATGTGCAAAGAAATGTAACAACAAGTTTATCAATAGCTGTGCTAATTAATCTTTATTATTTTTCATCGCCAATCACAGAATCAGACACCCACTCAAATAATCAACTGAACACATACAAATAGCACCATTGAGTTGCACTAAAAAGTAACAGAATACTTCAAGATACTCACACTTCTTCGGTACTTATAAACCCGTTTAGAACACACTCTTTCTATCAATCAAAAATTTCAAAGCTGAGCATGACGATAGCACGCCCAAACTCACGCCTCTGTCTGACTACTGTAAATCATTCACAATAGAAAATAAAAAAGCCGCTTACTTTTCAGTAAACGGCTTTGCAAAATGATTAACGGTTGGTCAATACACCACTATGGGCGGTAAACCTTAACGTTATGGAAGCCTTGCTCTTGTAGGTAAAGCGCCTGTAGACGGCTCATTACACCACGGTCACAGTACAGCAAGTACTCTTTCGCTTGGTCTAGGTCGCCAAACTGAGTCGAAAGCTTGAAGAATGGGATGTGTTTAATTTCAACACCCTCGATCTCTAGTGGGCTTTCGTCTTCTTCTTCTGGGCTACGGATATCAAGAACGATAGCGTGCTCAGCAACAGCTTGAACTTGTTCAACTTCAGGCGCTTGCTCTTGGCTCTCTTTCTCGATGTCACGGATATCCATAACACGAGCGTTCTCGATCACTTGATCCAGCACTTCAAAGTTAAACTTAGCTTCTTCTGCTTCTAGTTTGCCTTTCTTCGCTTTCACTGTTGGCTTCTTAGAGATAACACCACAGTACTCAGGCATTACTTTAGCGAAGTCTTCAGTACCGATGATACGAGAAAGGTCAATGATGTCTTCTTTATCCCAGTTGATAAGCGGACGAAGAATCAAAGTATCTGTCACGTTGTCGATGTGGCGAAGGTTAGTTAGCGTTTGGCTAGAAACCTGACCAAGTGCTTCACCCGTTACTAGAGCTTCAATACCGAAGCGCTCTGCAACCATACCACCAGCACGCATGAACATACGCTTAAGAACAACGCCCATTTGGCCGTCTTCTACGTTCTCAAGAATTTCAGCAACCACTGGTTCAAAGTCTACAGAAATGAACTTCACCTTTGCAGATGAGCCGTATTTATTCCATAGGTAGTGAGCCACTTGCTTAACGCCAATCTCGTGCGCTGGGCCACCAAGGTTAAAGAAACAGTAGTGAACCTTAGAGCCACGTTTGATGTGCAGGTAGCTTGAAACACCAGAATCAAAGCCGCCAGAGATCAAGCTTAGTAGATCTTCTTGGGTACCAAGAGGGAAACCACCTAGGCCTTTGTGACGAGCTAGAACTTGGTTTAACTTATCGTTAGCCACTTCAACTTTAACGGTTACCTCAGGGTTCTTAAGTCGAACTTTAGCTGACTCAACTGCTTGGTTTAGGCCGCCGCCTACGTAGCGTTCAAGTTCAATAGAGGTAAAGTCATGCTTACCACGACGCTTAGCTCGAACAGAGAAAGTCTTGCCTTCAATGTCAGCACGGCTGCGTTCTAGTACTTGCTCGTAAATATCGTGCAAGTCTTTAAACTCAGACTGTTGAACTTCAAGAGAGTGGTGAATACCTGGAGTGTGAGTCAGAGCCTCTAACACTTCTGCGTAGTACTGGTCACTCTCAGACGTCACTTCGATATGATCGCGACGGTTGAATACCGCAACACTTTCACAGCGACGTTGAATAACGTTACGAATGTTGCACTCTAGAATCCTTGTGAAGCGCTTACGCACCGATTCACTTTTTACAAAAATTTCCGGATGGGGCTTAACAATAAATTTCATAGTACTTTCACAACATTAATGTTCAAAATTTTGAAAACGCTCATCGCCAAGTAAATTAGAGAATTTACACAGCACTTGAAGCAAGAATAGATCATATCTAAATCTAAGGGCGCGAATTATACATGAGAAAGTGAAGCAAGGAAAAGAGTGCTTGCTGTAACACCATCATTAAACCGCTTGTTATTAACAGTAGCAGGTTTCGAAACGACATAAATGCCGCAGAGAGAACCATTGAAGACCAGCAAACAAAAAGCCCAACCTCATTATAAGGTTGGGCTTTCGATGCTATCTGCATGCTACCGTGTGTACACGTATCGGCTATTCATTAATAACAGGCACTTCGTCACTGTAAAGCGGCTCGCCCTGCATGATGCTGATTTCAACGCGGCGGTTGAGGCTACGTTGCCATTCAGTATCGTTCGGCTCGACTGGCTCGGTATCCGCCATGCCGCGTACTCTCAAGCGTTGATGAGAGAAACCACGCACCTTTTCCATCTCTTGAGCAACAGACACTGCTCGCTGTGATGACAAGTCCCAATTAGATCGATAAAGCTCGGAATCAAGACGTTGATTATCGGTGTGCCCTGAGATTCGAACGATACCCGGAACATCTTTCACCAACTCAGCAACCTGTCTCACCAAAGGTCGGAACTTAGGCTGTAGGAAAGCAGAACCCGATGGGAATGCACCCTTCTCACGAATTCGAATCACAATCTGCTGGCCAAGGTTTTCAACTTCAATCGCGCCTTGGTCTATCTCTCGCTCCAATGCCTTCTTGATGCTTTCCATCAAGGTTTCCATCTCTTGCGATTGAGCTTCAGCTTGTTGTTGCTGTTGGTCTGACTCAGAGTTTTGATTGTCGTGAGTCGAAACCTCTGGCGACTTGCCTCCGGTCATCTTGCCTTGATCACGCATGGTACCGCCAGCACGCTCAGATTCACCTTCATGAAACTCAAGCGTTTGCTGCGTAATATCAATCGTCTGCTGCATGATCACATCAATCGGTGTCGGCTCTGGACGACCAGGTCGAAACTCTTGTGCAATGATGCTGGTGCCTTTAGGAATGTCTTTCACTTCCAAGCGGTTTTGTACACCAAACGCAAATTTCATCGAGCCAGCGATCTGTTTGAACTTCAGTACGTCCATCTCAGAGAATGAGAGCAGCAGTACGAAGAAACACATCAGCAGTGACATCAAGTCAGCAAATGTCCCCATCCATTGAGGCAATCCCGGAGGAGGACATTTACATGGATTTTCTTCATCCATCTTCAACTCCTCTTACGCAGGTTCACCATCAATCGTACGCTTACCTTCGTTTAGGTAGCTCTTCAGGTAACCATCGATTACTCGTGGGTTCTGACCATCTTGAATCGCGAGTACGCCATCCATAACCAAACGACGGTTGAGTGTCTCTTGGTCACGACGCAGCGCAAGCTTGTCGGCAATTGGGAAGAACACCATGTTCGAAAGAATCGCACCATATAGGGTGGTTAAAAGTGCCACCGCCATCGCAGGGCCGATCGCTTTTGGATCATCCATGTTAGAAAGCATGGCAACCAAGCCAACCAAGGTACCAATCATACCCATCGCGGGTGCTACATCACCAAATGCAGAGAACACCTTCGCGCCCTGCTCATGACGCTCTGTGGTTAATGCGATGTCTTTTTGCAGTGCAGCACGAACTACATCTCCATCATGGCCATCCACCAAAAGATCGATGCCCTTTTGCATGAAACTGTTGTTAATTTCCATCTCTTCCAGTGCTAAAAAACCACCTTTACGAGCCGCATCAGCCATCTCTACAACTTTCGCAATAAGATCTTCAGGCTCATCCGCTTTAAACATAAAAGCTTTGCCTGCGATTTTAGTCGCACCAAAGAACTGTCCCATGGTGAACTTCATTAGAACAACAAAGGTTGAGCCCCCAACTACGATCAAAATGGATGTCGTGTCATAGAACATCCCGAGGCTTCCACCTAGGATCATTGCCATAATTACAAAGGCAAATCCACCAATCAAACCTATTAGGGTTGCTAAATCCACTGAGCACTCCTCATGCTTTTTTGTAGCTCTATGTCGACGATAATCTTTGTATCGGCAAGACTATAAGATCTTTTAGTAAATTCTTGGCCTAAGTATCACACTTTTCGTTTTTGAATCCCAACTATTGGCTTACTTTGCTCTTATACGTAGCACATAAACTCGATAAAGCTAAGGTTATTCAAGCAAAGTGCGTTCAAGCCCCTTAAAAACGAACTTTCTAGCAAAATTTCTTGGTTACATTTGACCATCTCAGCGGCCTAGGGTAACGTTCGTTCATCTTTCCAAACGCAGATTTATTATGGCTACTAAGAAACCTGAAAATATGAGCTTTGAAGCGGCTATCGAAGAGCTTGATGGCTTGGTTGATCAACTAGAAAATGGTGATCTAGCTTTAGATGATGCGCTGAAAAAGTTCGAACGAGGCATCTCCCTCGCTCGTGCTGGTCAAAGTAAACTAAACGATGCTGAACAGCGTGTTAGCATCTTACTGCAAAATGATGAAAATGCAGAACTTAGTGACTTTAACCCACAACCAGAATAACGAATTGTATGAGATCCCCTATGATCGAGACTTTATTGTCTTATCAAGCACGTAATAACGAGCAACTGAACCTTTGGCTTGATCGCCTGCCACACCAAAATCAGAACCTTATCAACGCGATGCGTTATGGGTTACTTTTAGGCGGCAAACGCGCACGTCCATTTCTTGTCTACATTACAGGGGAAATGCTCGGCTGTACCGCTGAAGAACTCGACACTCCAGCTTCTGCAATCGAATGTATTCATGCCTATTCTCTGATTCACGACGACCTTCCAGCAATGGATGACGATGAACTTCGTCGTGGCCATCAGACTTGTCACATCAAATACGATGAAGCAACGGCAATTTTAACTGGCGATGCCCTACAAACTCTCGCGTTTACTATACTTGCGGAAGGCACATTAAGTGCTGACGGGGAAAGCAATCGCGTTCGAATGATTCAACGCCTAGCTGAAGCGTCTGGTGCACAAGGTATGTGCATTGGACAAGCTCTTGATATTGAAGCTGAAAACCGCTCTGTCACGCTAGAAGAGTTAGAAGAAGTTCACCGTAACAAGACTGGCGCTCTAATGAAGAGTGCGATTCGTTTAGGTGCTCTCGCTGCTGGCGACAAAGCGTTTGAAGTGATGCCTCAATTAGATAAGTACGCCGATGCAATCGGGTTAGCCTTCCAAGTTCAGGATGATATTTTAGATATCATTAGCGATACCGAAACTTTGGGTAAACCACAGGGCTCTGACCAAGATTTGAACAAAAGCACCTACCCTTCTTTGTTAGGTTTAGAGGGCGCTCAAGAAAAAGCGCAAACTCTGCTACAGGAAGCGCTTCAAGCTTTGGCTGCAATCCCATACAATACCCAGTCACTCGAAGAGTTCGCCCGATACGTCATCGAGCGCAAGAACTAAGACAATAAGCGCGCATTACCTATGACTCTTGATATATCAAAGTACCCAACTCTTGCTTTGGCTGATAAGCCAGAGGATTTGCGTCTACTTCCAAAAGAGACGCTTACACAGCTTTGTGATGAATTACGTACCTATCTTCTTAACTCGGTGAGCCAGTCAAGTGGTCACTTAGCGTCAGGCTTAGGTACAGTAGAGCTGACAGTTGCTCTGCATTACGTGTACAACACGCCTTTTGACCAGTTGGTTTGGGATGTTGGTCACCAAGCATACCCGCACAAAATTCTTACAGGTCGTCGCGACCGCTTGTCGACTATCCGTCAAAAAGATGGACTGCACCCATTCCCATGGCGTCAAGAGAGCGAATACGACACCCTTTCTGTTGGTCACTCTTCAACATCGATCAGTGCTGCACTTGGTATGGCTATCAGTTCGAAGAAAGAAGGCAAGAACCGTAAAGTCGTGAGTGTGATTGGTGATGGCGCGATTACTGCGGGTATGGCATTTGAAGCCATGAACCACGCGGGCGATATTCACAATGACATGCTGGTTATCCTGAACGATAACGAGATGTCGATCTCTGAAAACGTAGGTGCGCTAAACAACCACCTAGCTCAAGTTCTTTCTGGCAGTCTTTACACGTCAATTCGTGAGGGCGGCAAGAAAGTGCTATCAGGCGTTCCGCCGATTAAAGAGCTGGTTCGTCGTACAGAAGAACATCTAAAAGGCATGGTTGTCCCTGGCACCATGTTCGAAGAGTTAGGCTTTAACTACATTGGCCCAATTGATGGTCACGATGTCAATGAGCTGATTAAAACGCTTAAGAACATGAGAGACCTTAAAGGCCCTCAGTTCCTGCATATCATGACTAAGAAAGGCAAAGGCTACGAGCCAGCTGAGAAAGATCCAATCGGTTACCACGGCGTACCGAAATTCGATCCAGCACACTCAAGTCTGCCTAAGAGCACCAGCTCTAAACCAACTTTCTCTAAGATTTTTGGTGACTTCCTGTGTGATATGGCGGCGCAAGATCCTAAGCTAATGGCGATCACGCCTGCAATGCGTGAAGGTTCTGGCATGGTGCGTTTCTCGAAAGAGTACCCAGAACAATACTTCGACGTAGCAATTGCTGAGCAGCATGCTGTGACCCTAGCAACGGGTATGGCGATTGCGGGTGATAAGCCGATTGTCGCTATCTACTCGACGTTCCTACAACGTGGCTACGATCAACTGATCCACGATGTGGCTATCATGGACTTACCGGTCATGTTCGCTATTGACCGTGCAGGTCTTGTCGGTGCTGATGGTCAAACACACCAAGGTGCGTTCGACTTAAGCTTTATGCGTTGTATTCCAAACATGGTGATCATGGCGCCAAGCGACGAAAACGAATGTCGCCAAATGCTTTACACTGGCCACCAGCATACAGGTCCAAGTGCCGTTCGTTACCCTCGCGGTAATGGTATGGGTACTGAGATACAAAATAAATTTACCGCGCTTGAGATTGGTAAAGGTCGTATCGTTCGCGAAAGCGAAAAAGCAAAAGATGGCTCGAAGGTCGCTATCCTAAGCTTCGGTACTTTCCTTGAGAGTGCACTTCAAACGGCTGATGCTATCGATGCTACAGTGGCAGATATGCGCTTTGTTAAGCCCCTCGACGAAGCTCTGATCAAACAACTTGCTGCTGACCACGATGTACTAGTGACTATCGAAGAAAACGCGATTGCAGGTGGTGCGGGCGCAGGTGTGATTGAGTTCTTGATGCAAGAGAAACTGCTGATGCCAGTATTGAACCTTGGCCTACCAGACAAGTTCATTGCTCAAGGTACGCAAGGCGAACTGCATGAAGAGCTTGGTTTGGACGCGAAAGGCATTGAGAAGTCTATCACTGACTATCTTGCCAAGTAGCTTTAATACGTAAGCTCGTAAGCTCCGCAAACAAAAAAGGTTGGCCCTAGGGTCAACCTTTTTAGTATCTGCTAATTAGTTTGGTGTATCGCCAACTAAACCTTAGCCCTTCAGTTAACTCACACTAACCAACCTGCGAAATGTGCCACGGCATACAACGAAATAGCCGCCATAATACCCGCTACAATATCGTCAATCATGATACCCAAGCCGCCGTGAATTCGCGCATCTAGCCAACCAATCGGCCAAGGTTTTACCATGTCAAAGAAGCGGAAAAGCACAAAACCAGTCAGAAGCCATTTCCAGTCATCG
Organism: Vibrio sp. 10N.239.312.D08; assembly: GCF_041466145.1. Lineage (NCBI taxonomy): Bacteria > Pseudomonadati > Pseudomonadota > Gammaproteobacteria > Vibrionales > Vibrionaceae > Vibrio > Vibrio sp. 10N.239.312.D08. The sequence goes on from NZ_JBFSSD010000005.1 coordinate 88,699, forward strand.
GCAGGGATATTCAGCATAGGCACTAAGCTCATGGTGATCCAAAAGCCCGCAAACTCATCCCAAACGATAGAACCGTGGTCATGCACGCCCATATCATCAGACGTTACTTGGCAGATCTTAATACCAATAATGCAGCTTACCACCACCACGGCAACGTAAGCAGGAAACGGTAGCTGAACCAACATTAGGTACAACGGAATTGACGCAAGCGTGCCCATTGTGCCGGGAATAATAGGCGATAAGCCACTGCCAAAACCCGTTGCTAAGAAATGCCAAGGATTTTTAAGAGAAATAAGAGAAAGTGGGTTTGTCATCAATTAACCTTAAAGTGATCGTAACCAGTTAAGTTCCAGCTTAGTGGTTCACCATTATTGTGTAATTCAAAATATTCTACAGGTCTTATCTGGCCAATGCAGGTGACTTTTGTACCTGTGTGTGACAAAGCACTTTCCAGCGACCCTTTATTCTCTTCTGGTACAGTAAAGCACAGTTCGTACTCTTCACCACTCGTTAGCGCATACTGCTGAGCTGAAGTGATATCAGGAGCGAACTGACGTAACTCTGGAGAGATAGGCAGCGTGCTTACATCAATACTCGCGCCAACTTGAGAACGCTTAAGGATATGTTTTAAATCAGCAATAACGCCATCAGAGATATCAATCGCCGATGAAGCAAGGTTCACTAGAGCCTGACCCGCTAACACTCGTGGGGCGCTCACATAATGTCTCTCTTCAAGCTCAGCAGCATAGGGCTTCGCTCTGTTCTGCTCAGGGTTAAGTAACACTTCTAAGCCAGCTTTGCTGTCACCTAGATTACCTGTTACGTAAATCCAGTCGCCCACTTTCGCGCCATCTCTGCGCAGCGCTCGTCCTTCAGGAACAAAGCCCTGTACCGTCAGTGTCAGGCTTAGTGGACCTTTGGTTGTGTCGCCACCAATTAACTGAATACCAAAGTAGTCTGCGAGTTTAAAAAAGGAGTCACAGAAGGGAGCAAGCCATGCTTCATCGATTTCAGGCATGGTTAAAGCAAAAGACACCCAAGCAGGCGTCGCGCCCATTGCAGCAAGGTCACTGATATTGGAAGCCAACGCTTTGTGTGCCACCCAAGCCGGATTCGCCTCAGCTAAGAAATGGGTCCCAGCCACTAAGGTGTCCGTGCTGATCGCTATCTCAACATTGCCCGGCGCTTTGACCAAAGCACAATCATCGCCAGCAGCTAGAAGAACGTCTTTACGTTGTGGTTGTCGATTTACAAAATATTTTTCAATCAGGTTAAATTCGCCAGACATCACATGCCCTATCTTTAGTCTCATAAAAATCGCCGTAATCATGGATATTACAGAAATTTAGTTACAAAAAAGGCCAGCATAAAAGCTGACCTTTAGATTCAATATACGAACGTCTTATTTCTTACGAACGTGCGGTGCAGCTTTATCAAGCACACCGTTAACAAACTTATGGCTGTCTTCTGCTGCAAATACTTTTGCAAGCTCGATAGCTTCGTTGATAACCACTTTGTATGGTACATCTTCGCGACGAGTCATCTCGTACATAGCTAAACGTAGAAGCGCTAGTTCCATCAGATCCAGATCTTGCATAGGGCGAGATACGAATGGACGAAGCTTGCTATCAAGTTCCATGTGGCTAAGAGCAACACCAGTTAGTAGGTCGCGGAAGTATGCAACGTCTGTTTCTGGCATAGCAAGAGCAGGCTCTGCAGCATGATGCTCTTCTTCATCATACTTACCACCAGATAAGAACTGTTCTTCAACGGTAGCAATATTTTCTTTAGTAATTTGCCAAGAATAAATTGCTTGTAGAGCAAATTGACGTGCGTTACGACGTGCGGCTGGTTTCACACTGGCCCCCATTAGGAATCGATTTCAGAAAGAACGTTGATCATCTCAAGTGCGCTAAGTGCTGCTTCTGCACCCTTATTACCAGCCTTGGTTCCTGCGCGTTCAATAGCTTGATCGATCGTATCAACAGTAAGAACACCAAACGCTACTGGAAGAGAATATTCCAGAGACACTTGTGCCAAACCTTTATTACATTCACTACAAACATAGTCAAAGTGAGGTGTACCGCCACGAATTACTGTACCAAGAGATACAATCGCATCGAACTTACCTGTTTTTGCAACGCGCTGCGCTACAAGTGGAAGTTCTACTGCACCAGGGCAACGAACAACAGTGATGTTGTCTTCGCTTACTTGTCCATGACGCTTTAAAGTATCGATTGCACCAGAAAGTAAACTTTCGTTAATAAAACTGTTGAAACGAGCAATAACGATAGCAATTTTTGCATTTGGCGCTGGGAAGCCACCCTCGATCACTTTCATAAGCCTTCCTTTAACTATTTTCATCAAGTGAGAATCGCCGGATTCTAGCACAAAACTGTGAGCAATATCTAATGGTAATTTAGAAGAACAGACACCGGCAATGTAAAGATGATAATGCAGCGCCAATCCCAAACATATAGGAACAGCGAGTAGCCAAGTTTGTGTATTGAACACGTATTGAGTCGAACTTGGCTACTTTGCTCTTTTGGCAAGATTTATCACCAAAAGAGCCACTGAGATTATCGGTAAATTATGTCACTACAAACGGAGAAACGTCTGCTCGTTGACACATATTTTATTCGCAAACATACTCAACAACGTTAAGACCAAAACCACCTAATGCGTGGTAACGCTTAGTGCTTGAAGAAAGCAGACGCATATCGTGCACACCTAGATCTTGAAGAATCTGAGAACCGACACCAACACGACGCGAGGTACCCTGCTTCTTCGCCATAGTTGGCTGCTCGTTCTTGTCTTGCGCTTCGAATGTCTTCACTTTGTGAATCAAAGAATCAGACGACTCTTCGTTGCCAAGAATAACCAACACACCGCCTTCGTCGCCAATACGCTTCATCGCTTTATCTAGCGACCAGCTGCGTTCAGTACCACGGTCTGAATGAAGCAGATCGGTGAACGTGTCATGCAGGTGAACACGTACCAAAGGAGCACCTTCAGATAGGTCGCCTTTTTGCATCGCGTAGTGGATCTGGTTATCAATTGTATCGCGGTAAGTCACCAGCTCGAAATCACCAAACTCTGTTGGTAAATGGCATTGTGCTACACGCTCAATCGTTGTTTCTGTGTTGTTGCGGTATTCAATCAAGTCAGCAATCGTGCCTAGCTTGATGTCGTGTTTTTCAGCAAACACTTCAAGGTCAGGGCGACGAGCCATAGTACCGTCGTCGTTAAGGATCTCAACGATAACCGATGCTGGCTCGCAGCCTGCAAGACGTGCTAAATCACAACCTGCTTCTGTGTGTCCTGCGCGAGTCAGAACACCGCCATCTTGCGCTGTCAGTGGGAAAATATGACCAGGTTGAACAAGATCAGCCGCTTTCGCATCTTTCGCCACTGCCGCTTGAACCGTCACTGCACGGTCTGATGCAGAGATACCCGTTGTTACGCCCTCTGCCGCTTCAATCGAAACAGTAAAGTTAGTGGTGTACTGTGCGTTGTTATCTTGAACCATAGGCGCTAGACCCATGCGGTTTGAACGCTCTTTGGTTAGCGTCAGACAAATTAAACCACGGCCGTACATCGCCATGAAGTTAATCGCTTCTGGCGTCACATGTTCTGCTGCCATGATCAGATCGCCTTCATTTTCGCGATCTTCATCATCCATCAGGATAACCATTTTTCCTAGGCGAATGTCTTCAATAATTTCTTGAGGAGTACTAATTGGCATTGTTCTATATCCTTTGAAATGGTTCTGCTTCCTAGAACCGACACTATTTAAACCTGATGATATTGCTTCGCTTTACAAAGTCTCGCTTAACGCACTTTGTATCAACGGTTAGGCAAAACCATTCTGCTGTAAGAATTCCATCGTTAATCGAGATTCAGGCTCAGATTCTTGTTGCTGACCTTGCAGTAAACGCTCCATGTAACGTGCTAATACATCAACTTCTAGATTCACTTTACGACCGACATTGAATTGGTCGATGGTGGTTTCTGAAGAAGTATGAGGAACGATAGTCAGCTTGAATGCGTTCTTACGTAAATCGTTCACAGTCAGGCTAATGCCATCAACTGTTACTGAGCCTTTTTGAGCCACGTATTTTGAGATTTCTGCTGGCATTTCTACCCAGAATTCAATCGCACGGCCAACTTGGTTACGTTCAACAATCTCACCCACGCCATCAACGTGACCAGACACTATATGTCCACCGAAACGCGTGGTTGGTAACATTGCTTTCTCAAGGTTAACTTTATCGCCCGCTTGGTAATCGACAAAACCCGTTTTTTTCAGGGTCTCAAGCGAAAGATCTGCACTGTAGCTGTGGTCGTTATATTCAACAACTGTCAAACACACACCATTGGTAGCGATACTGTCGCCTAACTTAACGTCAGCCATATCAAGCTTACCAACATTAACCGTTACGGTGATGTCTTCTCCGCGGGGAGTGATTGCACTCAATGTACCTACGGCTTCTACAATTCCTGTAAACATTTTAAAACTCTTTTTGTTGTCAACGACACGTATGTAGTTGGAGTAACTATTTCCACTGTGGTTTCGTTACTATCTGTTTCGAAATACGGGTTTCGCAACGATGCGAATATCCACACCAACCTGTCGAACATCTTTAATTTCTAGGTCAATAACGTCAGACATTGAAGTGAGCCCTAATGCACCCATCAAACCTCGTCCGTCACTGCCCATAAGTTTAGGTGCTAAATAAAGGATTAGCTCATCCACCAGCTGCTCTTCAATCAAGCTTTTTGCCAATGTTGCGCCCGCTTCGACCCAAATATGGTCGATATGATTGGCAGGTAATTGACGCATCAGATCGTGCAAATCGAGCTGACCTGCATCTGTGGTTGCGACTTCAATATCAGCAGATGCTTCGGCAACTCTCAACACCGATGTTGAAGTCTGGAATAACTTGAGTTCAGGACGCAGTTGGTTTTGACGATCAAGAATCACGCGAATCGGCTGACGCAGCTCGTCTTCAGCGTAATGACCTTTGATACTGCTTGGCAACTCTGCCCAACGAACATTCAACGACGCGTTGTCTTCAATCACCGTCTGGCTAGTTGACAACACAGCGCCTGATTTTGCTCGGTAGTTCTGAACATCACGACGTGCTTCTGGCGATGTGATCCACTGGCTTTGGCCATTTTCCAATGCCGTTTGCCCATCAAGGCTAGCGGCCATCTTTAACTGAACGAATGGCATGCCAGTTTGCATACGCTTGATAAATGCAGGGTTCAAGTCGAGAGCGTCTTGCTCTAGCAAACCGATTTCAACCTCAATACCCGCATCGCGTAGCATTTTGATACCACGACCTGCGACTTTTGGGTTTGGGTCCTGCATGGCACAAATCACTTTGGCTACTTGAGCCTTAATCAAACCTTCAGCACAAGGCGGCGTTCGACCGTAATGAGAACAAGGCTCTAGCGTGACATAAGCCGTCGCACCTTTTGCTTTGTCGCCTGCCATTCGCATGGCATGTACTTCAGCATGAGGTTCGCCAGCTTTGGCATGAAAACCTTCACCAACGATCTGACCGTCGGTTTGTACAATGACACAACCCACATTAGGGTTTGGCGCAGTAGTGTAAATGCCGCGTTTTGCTAACTGAATAGCACGCGACATCATTTGAAAATCTAGGGGAGTAAAGTTTGACATGATTGAGGAGTTAATCCTCTAATTTAGCGATTTCTTCGCCAAACTCTCGGATGTCTTCAAAGCTGCGGTAAACAGAGGCAAAACGAATGTACGCCACTTTATCCAATTCTTTCAATTGGCCCATCACAAGATTACCAATCATCTCGCTTGGTACTTCACGCTCACCAGTTGCACGGAGTTGTGACTTAATCGTACTGATCGCAAGTTCAATCGCGTCAGCACTCACTGGGCGTTTTTCTAGGGCGCGCTGTACACCACCCACCATTTTATCTTCATTAAATGGTTCGCGGTTTCCATTCGACTTTATGACTTTAGGCATCACAAGTTCTGCCGATTCGAACGTAGTAAAACGTTCACTACATGCAAGGCATTGACGGCGACGACGAACCTGATGGCCATCGGCTACCAGTCTTGAATCGATTACTTTAGTGTCGTTCTCTGAACAAAAAGGACAATGCATATCACCTCCAAATAATTGAATATCAGTGTAACGGAATTGCCAAACGTTAGGAAAGAAAAAGGGCCAATTAAGGCCCTTTTGTGTGGTGATTCATTGATTATTGCTACTCGACCGCCATTTCAAAAATGAGCTGAGGAGTAAAATTAACGACCAGCGTTAACCGCGGACTAAATAGTTCGCTTTACCTACCCATTTGTAGCTTGTCAGCTCTTCTAAGCCCATTGGGCCGCGAGCATGCAATTTCTGAGTAGACACGGCAACTTCAGCACCTAAACCAAACTGTGCTCCATCAGTGAAACGTGTTGATGCATTCACATAAACCGCTGCAGAACCAACAGAGTTAATGAAACGCTCTGAGCTCTCTAAGCTATTGGTCATGATCGCATCTGAATGACTCGCGTTGTGTACACGCATGTGGTCAATCGCTTCTGCCACATCCGCTACCACTTTCACGCCTAGCGTGTAGCTTAGCCATTCAGTGTCAAAGTCGCCTTCAACCGCATCACGTTGGTCTTCAAAACCCGCTAGCAGCGATTTTGCACTGGTATCAGCAACTAAGGTTACCTTGCCGGCTAAACGCTGTTTCAGCTTAGTTAGGAAAGCTTCAGCAACCGCTTCATGCACTAGCAGTGTATCTAACGAGTTACACGCCGATGGACGTTGAACTTTTGAGTTTTCGACCACATCGACAGATTTCTCAAGATCAGCGCTTTCATCAACGAAGATATGGCTGATACCAAAGCCGCCGATGATTACTGGGATGGTGCTGTTCTCTTTACACATCTTGTGCAGACCAGCGCCGCCACGAGGAATGATCATATCCACGTAGTCGTCCAGTTTAAGCAGTTGAGAAACGAGTTCACGATCAGGCTTCTCGATGTACTGAACAGAAGCGGCTGGAAGCTCCGCTTTCTCTAATGCAGACTGGATAACCTTAACCAGTTCCATGTTCGAGAAAAACGTCTCTTTACCACCACGTAGAATGCTTGCGTTACCTGTCTTCAGACACAGAGCTGCAATATCGATGGTTACGTTCGGACGCGCTTCATAGATAACACCCACCACACCAAGTGGCACGCGGCGGCGAGACAGTGACATACCGTTTTCTAGTACTTTGCTGTCAATTTCGCTGCCAACTGGGTCATTCAGGCTAATCACGTTACGAACATCGTTAGCGATACCGGTTAAGCGCTCTTCGTTAAGAAGTAGACGATCGAGCAGTGCGTCAGTTAAACCCGCTTCACGACCCAGTTCGATGTCTTTCGCGTTCGCTTCTAAAATCGTTGTTGCGTTTGCTTCTAGCTCATCAGCGATAATCGCCAATGCTTTATTCTTTTGCGCCGTAGATGCGGTCGCTAGGTGGAAAGCAGCGTCTTTTGCTGCGATACCCATGTTAGTTAAATCCACGTTTAACTCTCCCTAAATTCTGTCTGTCTTTGGATGCAAAAAGGTGATTCACCTTATCATCACGAGCTACTCTTGGATTACAACTAGGTCGTCACGGTGAATGACTTCTGACCCATAATCGTATCCAAGGATGTCGCCAATATCTTTACTGTGCTTGCCTGCAATTTTTGCTAGGTCTTGGCTTGAATAACTGGCGATACCACGCGCAATTACTTTGCCTTTGCTGTCTGTGACTTGGGTAACTTCACCACGAGAGAATTCGCCTTTAACTCGAACAACCCCTTTCGCCAACAAGCTGCTGCCTTTGGTGTTGACTGCGTTTACTGCGCCGTCGTCAACCACGATGTCACCTGCTGAAGCAGGGCCCGCTAAAATCCAGCGTTTACGGTTTTCAAGCGCTTCCGCTAAAGGCAAGAAACGTGTGCCTTGTGGGTTATCACTCAGTGAATCAAACACCACATTTTCAGCACTGCCCGCAGCAATAATCACTTCGATGCCTGCGCGACGAGCAATGTCAGCCGCCTGCAGTTTTGTCGCCATGCCGCCAGTACCCAACGTAGTACCGCTGCCACCTGCGATCTTACGCAGCGTGTCATCAATGGTTTTCACTTCTTTGATGAGCTCAGCATTTGGATCTTTACGAGGGTCAGCCGTAAACAGGCCTTTTTGGTCTGTTAGTAGCAAAAGCTTATCAGCACCGCACAAAATACCCACTAAGGCCGACAAGTTATCATTGTCGCCCACTTTAATTTCGTTGGTTGCTACTGCGTCGTTTTCGTTTACTACCGGAATAATATCGTGCTCAACCAGTGCGTTGATCGTGTCACGTGCATTAAGAAAACGCTCGCGATCATCGAGATCAGCACGAGTCAGTAGCATCTGGCCAATCTTAAGGCCATAGATAGCAAACAAAGACTCCCAAACTTGAATCAACTGACTTTGCCCAACTGCCGCAAGCAACTGTTTGCTCGCCATTGAGTTGGGAAGTGCGGGGTAACCAAGGTGCTCACGTCCTGCTGCAATTGCACCAGACGAAACCATAACCACAGAGTGGCCTTGTTTTTTTAATTCAGCACATTGACGAACCAGCTCAACCATATGAGCGCGGTCTAATGCCAATGTTCCACCAGTTAAGACACTGGTACCCAGTTTAACAACGACAGTTTTACGCTGTGTTGTTGTCCCGCTTTGATGATTTGTTGTCATGAAGTCTTTTATGGATAAAACAAATAAGAGGTGATGTTTTAGCAATCAAAAGGGGAATTCACAAGCAGAAAAGGTGCGAAATCGCACCTTTTTGCTTTATATAGAAGAGTAACCTTTAAAATTAGACGAATTCGACAGACTCTTCGTCTAATTGGATACTGATTTCAAACTTACTTTGAAGTTCATCAACCAGTTTCTTGTGGAAGGCTTCTTGAGTTCGAGAGACCTCAGCGACCGCCTTTTTAGGTAACGGCAAAGAATCCCAGTTACCATCGATGTTGTACTTGCCGATATTGTACTTCGCCGAATATCCCTCTTCCGACTTATCCAATTCCAGCCACCAGCCCCAGAACTCGCGTTCTTCTGGTGATTTTTTATCGTTCACACATACAGACAAGCAATCAAAGATATAGTGGCCTTCTTCTGATTGCGGTTCCCTTAAGTAAGGCCCGATCGCCTTTAAAACATTCAACAAGCGGTAATGCGTAGGTTGTTGTGTCACTTCTGACATATTGAATCTCCATTTTCAATGTTAAGAATGACGTTACTCAGACTGTTATACGTAGAAACTACGCATTTGGATTTTATAAATGACCTCTGAGTATCAGGTACTTAGTTTGTACATTTTTCATGCTTAACTAATTTAGGAGAAATGTCATCTAAATAATTCATCCTCAAGCCACTTTATCGCCAATTCGAGGGATTGCTCATAACCTTGTGTAATTGACTTAGCTTTGATTTTCTTCGCTTTTCCGTAATCACTGTAAATAGCAACCAGTTGATTATCCATTGGCGGTGAAACCGGGTCGCCTTCCAGAGCCAATGCCAAGATAGGAACACTGGTTTTACTGTTTGACAGCAAACCTTGTACCTTGAGTGACCACGCCATCAACTGCCCAGAAAGGCTAGAGATATCGACCGCCCCTTTACCAAGGCGCGAAGCCAACACATCTAGATGCATTTTAGGCATCTGCTTAAGTTTGTCTGCATGAACAAAGATATCGTGAATTGGCGCGCCTAAAGAAATACACGCTTTAATCTTATGTTGCTCGAGGAAAGATAATCTCACCATCGCATTGCCACCGAAGCGGAAACCAAACAAGCCGACTTTGTGGTGATCGACCCATGGGATGTTAGGCAATTCATTCAGCACTGCTTGGTGAAGACAAGATGAGTCTTCTGTTAACGGCCAATGTGCACTGTGCCCTATTGATGGCATGTCTACCGTTAACATAGCAATGTTCTTAGGTGCTAAATAATCCCTAAACAGGCGCCACATATCGGTTTGCAAGCTATCTAGACCCGCGCTGACAATCACAACCGGTTGTGGTTTATCTGTCTTGGTTAGATGCAAGTTCGCTTTGATCTTCTTGTTTTGGTATGGAATATCAATCTGCTTGACGATCAACTTAGTGTGCTTGATCGCTTCAGAATACGCTGCGTTGGCCAACACTTGAGCCTGAGCTGCCAAGTTGTCGCTCTTGAGGTGTGGGTAACCCGCAATACTGAAGCACAACGATGCGGAAAATAGCTCTTCAGCCATCTCTTCACCATTCTTCTCATTAGAACGATTTTGATGCTGCATACCCAGCTTGGTCCATTCGTATGCCCAGTTACCACTTCGGTAACCCATGACCGTATCAAGCCACTCATCGGTTGTACGAGAGTTATCTGATGACGCGATGCGAGCCAATACCGCTTCCTGCTCTATTGGATTAACGCCTTGCCATACCCACTGAAGACGTCTTAGGTTTCGATACCATGATGAGTTTTGCTGTTCACGTTTCTCATCCAATAGCGCTTCAGAGCTTGGCATGTATTGTGTCAACATTGAGGTCTCTTTCGCTTGCTTGTGCTTTACAAACAAAGTTTCCGAAAGGTTCGAGCTCGTTTCTTCTGGTTCAGACATTGGGATACTTAATAAGAAATGGTTGTCACTAATAATATAAAAAAAAATGACCCTATAAAGGGTCATTTCTCAAAAAACTAAGTTTACGCTTATTTTGACTTGCGATTTACTGGCTCTACGTAGCTTAGGCTAGTATCCCAAGGTTGCTCAATCCATGTGTCTTGAGCGATATCAACAATGTACTCGTCTAGCAAATCAGCGCCAGATGGTTTTGCACATACAGCGATCAGTTTCGCTTTAGGGTACATTTCGCGAAGCTTACGTGCAGTGTCACCACTATCAACCAAGTCTTCAACGATTAGGAAGCCTTCGCCGTCACCTTCAGGTGCTTTAACTACTGTCATATCACGTTGGTGATCGTGGTCGTAGCTAGAAATACAAATCGTATCTACGTGACGAATACCTAGCTCACGAGCCAAGATTGCACCAGGAACCAAACCACCACGGCTTACTGCCCAGATGCCTTTCCACTGCTCTGCTGGCATTTGCTTTTCAGCAAGTTGACGGCAGTAAGTCTGCATGTTGTCCCAAGTGATAACGAATTTGTTGCTCATAGTATAAAACCTAATAATTTTGTCATGTTATTAGAGGCTATTTCAAACATAGCCTCTTCAGCGATTAAGCAGAAATCTAGACGATTAAGCGAAAATGTATTTAAGAATAAAGATAGCCGACATTACCCACACAGCAGGTGAAACGTCGCGACCTTTACCACTTAGCAGCTTAATTGCAGCGTAAGCGATGAAACCTAGTGAGATACCCTCAGCGATAGAGTACGTCAGCGGCATAAGCAGACATGTTACCACGACTGGTGCTGCTTCCGTAAGATCACGCCAATCAATGCCAACTAGGCCAGACATCATCAGAATTGCTACATAGAAAAGTGCACCTGATGTTGCGTAAGCCGGAATCATACCTGCAAGTGGCGAGAAGAAAAGAGCCAGTAGGAATAAGATACCAACAACAACAGCCGTTAGACCGGTACGGCCGCCTTCAGCAACACCCGCAACACTCTCAACATAAGAAGTAGTATTTGATGTACCTAGCAGTGCACCAATAGATGTTGCTGTAGAGTCAGCAAGCAGTGCTTTGTTCAAGCGAGGTAGTTTGCCGTCTTCTTTGATTAGGTTTGCTTTCGTTGCAACACCAACCAGAGTACCCGCTGTATCGAACAAATCGACGAACAAGAACGCGAATACCACTGAAATCATACCGATTTCAAATACAGCAGAGAAGTCAAGCTGCATGAATGTAGGAGCAAGGCTTGGTGGTGTAGACATGATGCCGCCGTATTGAACGTCACCAATAACAATGCCAAGAGCTGTGATAGCTAGAATCGCAATCATTACTGCCCCTTTCACGCCACGGTGAACAAGAGCAATCGTTAGGAAGAAACCAAGTGAGCCTAGGATAGGAGCAATCGCGGTAATGTCGCCCAGTGAAACTTTAGTTGCTGGGTTAGAAACAACGATGCCTGCATTGCTAAGCGCAATAAACGCTAGGAAAAGACCGATACCTGCAGAGATACCAACACGCAGAGACATAGGGATCGAGTTGATAATCCATTCACGGATCTTAAAGATGCTTAAGAAGATGAAGATTACGCCTGATACGAAAACCGCTGCCAGAGCAACTTGCCACGTATAACCCATACCCATTACAACAGCGTAGGTAAAGAATGCGTTCAAACCCATGCCTGGAGCTTGAGCAATTGGGTAGTTAGCAACAAAGCCCATGATGAAACAGCCAATAGCAGCCGCTAAACAGGTTGCTACAAATACAGCGCCATGGTCCATACCAGCATCAGCTAGAATCATTGGGTTTACAAAAATGATGTAAGCCATTGTTAGGAAGGTTGTTAGACCGGCGATGATTTCAGTGCGCACATTGGTGCCATTTTCACTGAGTTTGAATAGCTTTTCGAACATTATCGAATCCTATAAGGGTAAAAAGTAAACGGTTGCGTAAACGATTGGCTGTGGATTATAAAGTTATCAAATAACAAATTCCAGATAGAATTAAGGCTCTAATCGATATTTATCAGAATGCCGTATGAAACAAAGCGATTACAAATGAGAAATAACAAGAATAATAACCATTAAAAACAATTAATTAGGTAAAATAAAGGCGATGAGATTACTTGGTTATTTTTTCAACCATCGGTTATTTCCATTGAGAATGTAGCCATCATATTCTCAATTTAAACCCACAAGAGTTGTGTATTTTTCAACAGGATCAGTAATAAGACGCAAATTGACATTTTGGCGTTTAAAAAACAACCACTCAGAACAGCAAAGAAAGTGACAAGCGAAAGCGGTTTGGAAAAGTAGCAGGCAAAAAAACGCCACTCAAAACTGAGTGGCGGTAGAATCTGTCAACCAAAAGGGCTGTAAAAGAATTCCAATATATAGGGGTGAACAAAACTGTTCGAGTTACATGCTTACGGTATTAGTAACCAAAGCTTGTAGGGTATGCAAAGTTGCTAGTGTAAACAGAGCTGTTAATCCAGAACATTGCAGATGGTAAACCTTTCATAACTATCACCTTAATAAATCAATAAAAAACGAATTTGATTTCTCGGTTCCTTGGAGGCGATAAAACGGACTCATCCTTTGAGCATTTACTCTTCATCTCAGAAGTTGGTTATTAATATACCCTAAAGAAAAAAGATTACAAGTATTTTTTGCTATACGTCACATTTTTGGCCATTTACGGTTATTTTGCAAACTTATTTTGTAATAAAATTACAAAATAGAATTAAACAAACGTTTGCCTGCTCCATTTATAAGCATCAAGGCGCTTAGCTGTGATCAGATGGACAAGATCGCTTTCAAAATTTGAGCTATTTGAGGTTTAGAACCGCTACTCGTCAAAACGCTCAAGTGGTATGCTGTTGCCATCAAAACAGACCCATATTTTAGATTTTTGTTCTAGGTTTTTCCCCATACAAAACCTAAATATATGGTTATTAAATAAAAAAGGAGTCATCCGTGTCTGAATTCCATTCTGAGATCAGTAAATTATCCCCTGCCCCTATCTGGCAGTTCTTCGATAAGATTTGCTCAATCCCACACCCTTCTAAGCATGAAGAAGAGCTTGCTCAATACATTATTGCTTGGGCAACAGAGCAAGGCCTAGATGTACGTCGTGACCCAACGGGTAACGTATTCATCAAAAAGCCAGCAACGGCGGGTATGGAAAACAAAAAAGGTGTAGTGCTACAAGCTCACATCGATATGGTTCCACAAAAGAACGAAGACACAGTTCATGACTTTGCTAAAGATCCAATTCAACCATACATTGATGGTGAGTGGGTTACAGCTAAAGGCACAACGCTTGGCGCTGATAACGGCATGGGCATGGCTTCTTGCCTAGCGGTTCTTGCTTCAAACGAAATCCAGCACGGCCCTATCGAAGTTCTACTAACAGTAGATGAAGAAGCAGGCATGACTGGTGCTTTCGGTCTTGAAGCGGGTTGGTTAGAAGGCGATATCCTTCTTAACACCGATTCAGAGCAAGAAGGCGAAGTGTACATGGGTTGTGCTGGCGGTATCGACGGCGCAATGACATTTGAAATTGCTCGTAATGCGATTCCAGCTGACTTCGTAACACGTAAGCTAACGCTAAAAGGCCTAAAAGGCGGTCACTCTGGTTGTGACATCCACACAGGTCGTGCAAACGCAAACAAACTGCTTGCTCGCTTCCTAGCGAGTCACGCAAAAGAGCTAGACCTTCGCATCGTCGAATTCAAAGGTGGTAGCCTTCGTAACGCGATCCCTCGTGAAGGTTTCGTAACGGTTGCTGTTCCTGCGGCAAACCAAGAAAAACTGGCTTCACTATACAACTACTACACTGAGCTGCTTTCAACAGAGCTAGGTAAAGTAGAAGACAGCATCGTGACTTTCAATGAAGAAGCTTCTGTAGAAATGGGCGCACTTGCGTCAGCAGACCAAGCTCGCTTTATCGCGGCACTTAACGCATGTCCAAACGGCGTGATTCGTATGAGTGACGAGATTGAAGGTGTTGTGGAAACGTCTCTAAACGTAGGTGTTATCACAACAGAAGAGAACTCAATCACAGTACTTTGCCTGATCCGCTCTCTTATCGATTCAGGTCGTAGCCAAGTAGAAAGCATGCTTCACTCTGTTGCTGAACTAGCAGGCGCTAACATCGCGTTCTCTGGTGCTTACCCAGGTTGGAAACCAGACGCAGATTCAGAAATCATGCATATCTTCCGTGACATGTACGAAGGTATCTACGGTCACAAGCCAAACATCATGGTTATCCATGCTGGTCTTGAGTGTGGTCTATTCAAAGAACCTTACCCGAACATGGATATGGTTTCTTTCGGCCCAACCATCAAGTTTCCGCACTCTCCTGATGAGAAAGTGAAGATCGACACCGTTGAGCTATTCTGGAACCAAATGGTTGCATTGCTTGAAGCGATCCCAGAAAAAGCTTAATTCGATAAGCTATGTGTGTTCAGTAAATGGTGTTTTACAGTAAACACCGTTTATCTGAGACAAAATAAAACAGGTACTCAATGAGTACCTGTTTTTGTATCTAATCTTTGTAGCTACTACTTGTGACTAAATAAACAATTAAGCGCGTGAAGCCGCGTAGCTTTCTAGCTCATCAATTGAAGTTTGTGCCACAACTTCGCCATCGATGAAGTACGTCACCATCTCGCCATCACGAACACCGATTAACGTCGCACGCTCACCAGACTGGTAAGTAATGTCCATTTGGATCGTGTTTTCATCAATCTGCTGCATTTGACCTTTTTCGATCACATCTGCACTCGTGATAGGACCCACTGGCGCTTCCGTTAGAGACGGATCAAGTTGGTGGTTGATGTCTAGGTAAGTATCAGTCTTAGTATCAAAGATGTGCGGAGCACCTGTTAGTGGGTTGCTACCAGTCCAGAACTCTAGTGAGTTGAATACTATGTAATCGGCAGCAACTGTTAGACCGTATGCAGGTGCAAGTAGAATGTTCAAACCACCACGAGCGTAACGGTTATCAACAGCCTTGATGTTGAACTTCATTAGGTAACCCGTTACTGCGTTGCTACCAACACAGCCAGATAAAGCAACAGATACCACCGCTAGTGCTACAACTTTTGAAATTGTTTTTTTCATTTTGATCTCAATATTTGAATTTGGCCGCCAAAAAATGGCGGTGGATAATACCAACGAACTGAATGACAAATATCAGCTCTAAGTTAATGTATTGTCATAAAATTCAAAATTTTAAACACCCTTCAATTAGCCAGATAAAAAACTGAAACCAATTCAGAAGCCCCTTCATAAAAAACTTTTGTCGTCACCGTAAAGCGATTGATTCGTACTAAAAATCAACGATTGCTACATTCCGTGTTAACGAATTATCACCATGTTGAGAACAACCTAAATGGCAAGACTAAAACCTAATCAACCATTCGAATTACTTGGTTATACTGTTCAGCCAGGACAGCGAATGGAGATTGAACTGCAAGCGGCTCAGCTTTACACGCATTCTCCACTTTCGATCCCGATTGAAATTATTCACGGTCGCCAAGCAGGCCCAACACTGATGGTAAATGCGGCTATCCACGGCGATGAGCTAAACGGTGTTGAGATTGCACGACAACTGACCAATGCGATTGATCCAAAGAAACTGAAAGGGACATTAATTGTTGTGCCTATCGTTAACGTATTTGGCTTTATCCATAAATCTCGTTACCTACCAGACCGTCGTGACCTAAACCGTTGCTTCCCTGGCAGTGAGAAAGGATCGCTAACATCACGTATCGCTTACACTTTCTTCGAGAACGTGGCAAAGCACTGTGATTACATCTTGGATCTACACACGGGCGCGATTCACCGCACCAACCTGCCTCAGATTCGTGCAAACCTATCAAATCCAGAAACAATGCGCATCGCGAAAGCATTCGCAACACCAGTGATCATCGATTCACCACTGCGTGACGGTTCACTGCGTAGCGAAGCGGAAAAACTGGGGATTCCTGTATTAACTTACGAAGGTGGTGAAGCGCTGCGTTTTGATCATCTAGCGATTCGTGCGGGTTATCTTGGTGTGCATCAAGTGATGAAAGAAATCGGCATGCTGCGCCCTAACCGCAAAAAGTTGCCAAAGCCTGTATTGAGTAAATCCACCAGCTGGATCCGCGCTGAATCAGACGGTATTTTGCGTAACATGGTAAGACTTGGCGAACAGGTTGAAGCAGGACAAACCCTTGCTTACATCAGCTCTCCATTGGGTCACCAAGAAGGCCAAGTGATCACAACCAAAGGCGGTATCGTGATTGGTCAGCAAACTCTGCCTTTGGTCAACGAAGGTGATGCTGTGTTCCACATCGCTTACTTCAAGCAAGACGATGAAGAAGTAGGACAATCAGTAGAAAGCTACATTGAAGAAGTGGCAGAAGACGATTGGCTAACTGCACTGAATAACTGATCAGACAATGCTTAACAGTTTAAGAGCTCGACGTTAAAAGCGAGAAGCTAAACCGAGCTCTTAAACACAATAAAACAGAACTCCACAAACTAAAAAGCCCCAAAACACTTTTAACTCGAAAGAAAAAAGTTGTATCGGGGCTTTTTTTTCACAAATCCCTTATCTTAAAATTAAGGGATCTATAAATTAGTCATGCACTGAATTATTCAGCGTCTTGTTGCTCTTCTGCACGAGCTTTAGCGCGCGCTTCACGTGCTTGCTCAGCTTTAAGCTCTTTAGTGTGACGTAGTTCGTCACGCTCTTTACGTTGCTCTGATTTACGCTCGTTACGTTCAGCTTGGTTAGCGATGAAAGATGCTAGCTCTTTCTCTGCCCACTCTTGTGCTAGAGCTTCAGTTTCGAAACCAGACTCACGCTTAGATACTGTAGTGCTGCGAGACGTTACTTGACGAGTAATCTCTGCACACCAACCGTTGCGTTTTTCTGTAAGGCGGATATCAAATTTTTTGTTCTTAGACATGTTCTATTTTTTCCTAAGGGAGATCATTAAGGGATCGGTCAACTTTGATAACTCCATCTAAGTGAGCATCTTTTAACACCATCCCTTGGTAAGCGCGGTATTAGAGCACAAATCAATGAATATTGCTGCAAATATTTGCAGCGGATCACACTCCAATGCTGCAAATCGTTTGCGCCTAATTTCAATCGGTTCATAACTCTCGGTTCACCATCAACTTCTATCCTATTTTATCGATAACAATGAAATGAACTATGCTCAAACAAAGATAAATGAAAGAGATACCTGCTTGCTCAGGTTTATAGACTCTACTGTCTCACCTACTCCGCTCATAATTAAAATAGCTAAGGAGTTGCTATGGATAGCTTCATCAAAAATTTACCCAAAGTTGAGCTGCACTTACATATAGAAGGCACATTAGAGCCAGAGCTGATGTTCCAACTCGCCAAGCGTAATAACCTGTCGATTCCCTTTGAGACCCCAGACCAAGTTCGAGACGCGTACCAGTTCCACAATCTTCAATCCTTTCTCGATATCTATTACCAAGGTGCAAACGTACTGATTCATGAACAAGATTTCTACGACCTGACGTGGGCTTATCTGTTGAAGTGTCAGCAAGATAATGTGGTTCATACTGAGATCTTCTTCGATCCTCAGACTCACACTGAACGCGGCATTGACTTTGAAGTCATCGTTGGCGGGATTACTCGAGCTTTGAATCAAGTGGAGCAAGAGCTTGGTATCAGCAGCCAACTGATCATGTGCTTTCTGCGTCATCTCGATGAAGACAGCGCTTTTGAAACACTCAAACAAGCCCTTCCTTATAAAGATAAGATCATTGCCGTTGGGTTAGATTCATCAGAACAGGGCAATCCACCAGAGAAGTTTAAACATGTATTCCAAGAAGCGATCAACCAAGGCTTTCTGACTGTCGCGCACGCCGGAGAAGAAGGCCCAGCACAAAATATTAGCGACGCACTGAGCTTGCTAGGCATTACCCGAATTGATCATGGCGTTCGCTGTGTAGAAGATGAAGAGTTGATGGAACAGCTAATAGCAAAACGTACACCACTGACCGTCTGCCCGCTGTCGAATACCAAGCTCAAGGTGTTTGAGACCATGCAAGAGCACAACATCGTCGAGTTGCTGAGAAAAGGGCTGTGCGTCACCATCAATTCCGATGATCCGGCTTACTTCGGCGGCTATATGAATGATAACTTCCTCGCCGTCGCCAATGCTCACCCAGTGACCAAAAACGAATTGGCGCAGTTCAGTATTAATGCCATCGAAGCCAGTTTTATCTCGCCTCACGCCAAGGAAGATCTCATCACACAGGTACGCCAATACCTTGCTGCGAGTACTTAATGAGTTATCAAGATCAAAAAGGGAAGCTCTGAGCTTCCCTATCTATATCAATAGATAACTAATTGGCTTAGCCCGGGTGACCATCCACTCTTGGCGTTAACAGCATCATCCCAAATTTCCAGATAAATAGACCGAACGCTAACGTCCATAAACCCGCGCTGATATTGACCATCTCAAATAAATACGCCGGGAAGAATGTCACACCTAAACTACGAACGAGTGCCGCGATAAATATAGCCGAGAACGCCAAAGCCATACTTGGCCCTTTATAGATAGCACGGCCAGTATGTCCCATTGTCACGCGCGTGATCATCGCCAGAATTACCCCACTCAAACCGCCAATCGCAAACAGGTGCAGCATGTTATGGCTCGCGAACGGGTTATTTAGCAAACCGCGTAACAGTAAGCTGAGAGGGATACATAGGTAAGCCGCATGCAGCGACCACACCAAGGGTTCTGATAGTGTTGTCCAAGGCTTCCAGCGGATAAAGCGCACCAACTGTGTCACACCTGCAAATACCATCAATTCATTGCCGACTTGAGCAAAGGTCAATGGGAAGAAGCTCAACACAAATAAGCCAACCAAAGGTAGATTGGCTAACCATTCCAACCAAACCAAGGGCTGCGCTTTTTCGAAATCAAAACGACGCGCTGTAAAGAATGGGAGCACTCGCCCACCCATCACTGATAACAGCAAGGTAAACCACCACAACATAGCCTGCCAAACTGCAGACGATGGGAATGGAGGCATCCCCTTAATGGTCGCGTAACTAGCAAAGTTCGCCACGATAGCCAATATAAACAGTGGCACAAAGAATAGATTCTTCCAGCCTTTCGACTTCACGACTCGGAAACCAATTTCGTAGGCGGCGAAGATTAAGAACAGCGCCTCAACCGACGAGATCAGCCATAACGGAGCGGGTGTCCAAAACAGAATACGAGGTGCGAGCCACAAACCGACTAGCGCAGCTAATCGATAATGCTTGGTGCCATTGACACCCGTCCACGTTTGTACTGCCGTTAACACAAAACCGACCACTATCGCCATTGAGAAACCAAACAGCATCTCATGTACATGCCACCAAAGCGCCGGTACTTTTAGCATTTCAGGCTGACCGTTTTGGAACATGATGACCCAAGCTACAATCGCAATCACGGCATAGAGACTACCTAAAAAGAAGAAAGGTCGAAAGCCTAAACGCAGGTAGGCTGGAATCGCGTCTTCTACACTTTTATCTGTGATATTTAACAAACTCGCTCCTAATTCTCAGATAAGCGGCCAAGGTATTACCTAAACCATATTTAGTGTGCATCAAATCCGATGCAATATGCAGATCATATTGCATGAAACGCGCCAATTAGATAAAACCAGTAAAAACAGCGACTCACGAGATTCACCAACCAATAACAAGTCAAAAAAACACAACCAAAAGAGTCATAAAGACCTATAGATGTATAAATAGAAACTTACTGACTTTTGGTATCTCGCCACATATAGTAAGACTAGACTTAAATGGAACAACTCAGACAAGGAATGCGATGTATATTTTTGGTTATGGCAGCTTAATCAACTCATCTTCACGCCAGCTTACCGGTCAGACAGGGCAAGCGATCCCTGCGATTGTTCATGGCTTAATTCGCCATTGGAGCAAGATCGATGACAGCTATGTGTTATCACCTTTGATCGTCAATCTTGGCGAAGGACAAGTGAATGGTGTGTTGCTTGAGGTGGATGATATTGCACTGGCTGAGTTTGATCGCCGTGAGCGTGGTTATCACCGTATCGAATTAAAGGCCTCTCAGATAGAAAGCCAAGATGAATTCAAACAGGATCAACCGATCTGGGTTTACATCAAAGACGAGATTGAAGCACCTTGCGAAAACAGCCCTATCGTTCAAACCTACGTCGATACGGTATTAGCAGGATGTTTAGAGGTGTCTGAAAGCTTTGCGGCGCACTTCGTTAAACACACACAAGGTTGGCATCACCCATTAGAAAATGATCGCCACCAGCCTAAATACGGCAACCTTGCTGGGGTTTCCGATCACCATCACAGTGTGATTGATGGCTTGATACTAACTGTACGCAGCTAGTTGATTTAGGTTGGTGAACACATTGACTCACCAACCTAAAGTGAGCTTAAACGACACGAATACCTGCTGGCATCGCACGTTCAGGTGTTAGCAATACACTTTCAGATTCATCTTCCGTTTCTGCACAAAGCAACATGCACTCAGAAGTGTGGCCTCTCATCTTCGCCTTCGCTAGATTGCACAAAACAACAACCTGCTTACCCATCAACTCTTCTTCTGTGTAGTAAGGGACTAGGCTGGTCACCGTTTGCAGTGTCTTGTCACCAACATCCACTTGCACTATGTAAAGCTTGTCGGCGTTTTCATGACGCACAACCTCAATGATCTTACCCACACGCATTTCTAACTTAGCAAAGTCACCATAAGAGACAGTATCCATTTCTCACTTCCTATATTGGTTTATTTTCACTCATTAAATCATTTACTAAAATTAAGTAAAATGTAAATGTTTACACTAGCATTAAGCCTAATAATTACAAGCGGTAAAGATCTCATTACTGGAAGTAAAATGAGAGTTTCGTTGCCTTACTATCATTGTCGGTGTTAAATAGATGAAGCAATGTATAGAGGTTAAAAATGGCAACAATTAAAGATGTAGCAAAGGAAGCTGGTGTTTCTGTTGCAACCGTATCTCGAGTGATCAACAAGTCTCCCAAGGCGAGTGCAAGCTCGGTAGAGTCTGTAACTAAAGCGATGTCTAAACTTGGCTATCGACCGAATGCCAATGCTCGAGCGCTGGTAAGCCAAAGCACGAACACTGTTGGTGTATTGGTCGGTGACATCTCCGATCCCTTTTTTGGCACGCTGGTTAAGGCTGTCGACAATGTCGCTCGTGAGAACGGAAAACATATCCTTGTCGGTAATGGCTCGCACGATCGTGAAGAAGAGAGACAAGCGATTGAATTGCTGATTAACAGCCGTTGTGACGCCCTGGTGATCCACTCTAAAGGCCTCACCGACGAAGAACTGATTGCCTATGCAAAAGAGGTCAAAGGCTTAGTACTGATCAACCGTTATATTGCTGAGATTGCCAACCACTGTATTTTCTTAGACAACAAAAAAGGTGCGTATCTTGCGACGGAATATCTGATCCGCCATGGCCATAAGAACATTGCCTGTATCGCCTCATCGCATAGCATTGAAGATGCCGATGAGCGTATCCAAGGTTACTTAGCGGCACTCTCAGATTACAAAATAGCGCTCTCTGACAGCTATATTGAATACTCAGCGCCGACCAGTGACGGTGGCGAATACGCCATGACTAACCTTCTGACTAAGTCACTGCCAATCACTGGCATTGTGGCGTACAACGATTACATGGCAGCTGGTGCTTTGTCTGTCCTTGATGAAAACGGTATTCAAGCGCCAGACAAAATGTCGATCATCGGTTTCGATGATGGTTTGATTGCCCGCTATGTTCATCCAAAGCTCACCACTATTCGCTACCCGATTCAGATGATGGCAGAGAAAGCGACACGACTCGCGTTGCACTTAGCCAAAGGTGAAAACACCTCAACTGAACCAATGATGTTCTCTCCAACTCTGGTACGCCGTAATTCGGTAGAGAAAGTCTAGGTTCTGGTCGACTCATCAAGCAATAAACAAAAAAAAGCCCTAACAGAATCGCTTCTGTTAGGGCTTTCCTACCTTACTCAGATACTCAACAATTGCGCTTAATAAACCGCACTCTTGTTGAGCGCCACTTTTGCTCATCCCCCAAGAACAACGCGATAATTCACATCGTCCTATTCACAAACAAAAGATATTGACGTAACCGCTTTGAGCTAGAGCGTACTAGTTTGAAGAATCCCCCGAAAATTCAAACTGGTAACAGGTACTGTAGTTATATTCTTGTTCAGGCTTGAGAATACAACTGTCCTGCTTCCACTCTGGGTGGTTAGGAGAGTCAGGTAAGAACTGGGTTTCTAGCGCCAAACCAGCGTAGTCTTCATAGCTGCCACCACTTCGGTTTGGTGTGCCACCAAGCCAGTTTCCGGTGTATAACTGCATCGCAGGTTTGGTTGAAAATACTTTTAGTGTGACGAGCGCATCCGGTGAGGTTACGGTCGCGGCGCATTGAGTGCGTTTGCAGCCATCAGCCAATAAGAAAGAGTGGTCGTAACCCTTTGCTGCTTTCTGCTGTTCATCGCCCAACAAACGCTCTGAGATCATCATAGGCTGATTGAAGTCAAAGCTGGTCGATTTCACTGATTTAAGGTTACCTAACGGAATACCCACCGAGTTGGTCGGTAAAAACTGATTGGCGTTGATGCTCACAATGTGTGACAAACAATCGTGGCCGGCTTCTGCACCAAGTAAATTGAAGTACGCATGATTCGTTAGGTTGACTACGGTCGGCTTGTTTGTGGTTGCAGAGTAATTAATGGAAACTCGATTGTCTTCGGTGATGTCATAACGCACCGACACATTCAAATTCCCCGGGAATCCTTGGTCGCCATCAGCAGACTCTAGACTGAACACCACTGACGTTTCGGTTTGCTCGGCAATATTCCAACGGCGTTTATCAAATCCGTTCGGGCCACCATGTAAGGTATTGCCCGCTTGGTTGGTTTCCAGCTTGTAATTCTGACCATCAATTTTGAAACGACCATTAGCAATGCGGTTAGCATAACGGCCAACGGTTGTGCCCATATAGCTGGCTTGTTTATCGAAGTTCTCCATTGAGTTAACACCCAACAACACTTCTCTTTTGTTTCCCTTTACTGGCAGGATACAGCTCAACCATGTTGCACCAATATCCATGAATGTCACTTGAATGCCATGCGTATTTGATAGCGTCACTAACTGAGCGGGTTGGCCATCATAGGCTGGAGTCTGCGCCATGGATTGATGCAGGTTTTGCTCTTGTGTCATTCTAAATTCCTTCTAGTGCCAGTAAAAAGCCTCTACCTGAAGTAAAGGCTTTAGCATTTGGCCTACCATGATCTTTTTACTTGGTAAGCTCTATATTAAGTCTCGAAGCCGTTAGATTACTTCAACTAAGCCTGCTCCGTCTTTCGCTTGGCACACATAAATAGATTCTTTTAGCCCCGTCGCCGCTTGATATTTCTGTTCAACGGTTGTTTTGATTTCATCAACCAATGCAGGTGGAACCAATGCCACAATACAACCACCGAAACCACCGCCAGTCATACGCACGCCACCTTGTTCACCGATCACTTCTTTGACCATATCAACCAGCGCATCAATCTCTTTCACCGTGATTTCAAAATCATCACGCATTGATGCATGCGATTCAGCCATCAACTCGCCCATACGCTTCATATCATGAGTGCGTAGAGCTTGAGCCGCTTCAACAGTACGGTCATTTTCAGTAATCACGTGACGAGCACGTTTCGCGACCATTTCATCCAATTCAGACTCTTTCGCTTTGAATTGCTCAATGGTCACATCACGAAGTGCCGGAACACCAAAGATGCGCGCCACTTCTTCACACTGTTCACGACGTGTGTTGTATTCGCTGTCGACTAAGCCGCGTTTCTTGTTTGAGTTAATGATAACCACAGCCATATCTTCTGGCATTGAAACCGCTTGAGTCTCTAGGCTACGACAATCCAAAAGCATCGCGTGGTTTGCGCGACCTTCTGCAGAGATCATTTGGTCCATGATGCCGCAGTTACAGCCCACAAATTCGTTTTCGGCCTGCTGACCATTTAGCGCCACTTCAGCTTGGCTGATCTCTAGGTTATAAAGCACCTTGAATGTTTGACCAATCACCACTTCCAGCGCCGCAGAAGAACTTAAACCTGCACCTTGAGGCACGTTGCCCGTTACAGAGATGTCTGCACCTGTAAATTCAAAGCCGCGACCTTTTAAGCACTTCACCACACCACGAATGTAGTTAGCCCACATCTTGTCTTGTTGGAATGTGATCTCTTGAGTTAAATCGAACTCATCGACTGCATTACCGTAGTCCACTGATACTACGCGAACAATGTTGTCGTCACGCTTAGCCGCGGCGACTACCGTTTGGTAGTTAATGGCACACGGTAGAACAAAACCATCGTTGTAGTCAGTGTGCTCGCCGATCAGGTTCACACGACCTGGTGCTTGGATAATATGAGTCGCTTGGTAACCAAGGACTTGCTCAAAAGATGCTTTCACGTTTTGGATTAGGTCAGACATAAGTAAACTCTCTGGTTAAACTCTTTGTTCAATTGGTTATGGCCCCTTTACGGCACCACTTTAATTCTTTTAGATTCCCTATATCGTTCGTCGCTCACGGTAGGGAATGACAACATCAGCGACTAAACTTTTAAGCTTCTAAGCTCTTAAACTTATGGGCTTTTCATCTGCCGTCATTCCAGAATCGAGGGACGAGATATCAGGAATCTCGCTTGTTATCTACGAAGCAACGTATTACTGCTCTTTATAGTGAACGTCACTCAAATCACGCAGACGCTGCGCTGCTTGTTCTGCGGTTAAATCACGCTGAGACTCAGCCAACATTTCGTAGCCGACCATGAACTTGCGAACCGAAGCACTACGTAGCAATGGCGGGTAGAACAACGCATGCAGTTGCCAGTGATCGATGTCCGTGCCTTCTTCAAAGAACGGCGCATAGTGCCAACCCATTGAGTACGGGAATGAGCATTGGAACAAGTTGTCGTAACGACTGGTCAGCTTCTTAATCGCAAGCGCTAAATCATCACGCTGCTCGTCAGTCAGTTCGCTCATACGGCGAATGTGCGTTTTTGGTAGCAACATGGTTTCAAATGGCCACGCCGCCCAGTAAGGCACCACCGCAATCCAATGTTCAGTTTCAACCACAGTGCGAGAGCCGTCTTTCATTTCAGCTTCAACGTAATCCACTAAAAGATTCGAACCTTGTTGTTCGAAGTACTCTTTTAACAATTTCTCTTTGCGTTCAATCTCGTTGGGCAAAAAGCTGTTTGCCCATATCTGACCGTGCGGATGAGGCTGAGAACAGCCCATGGTCTCGCCTTTGTTTTCAAACGCTTGAACCCATAGGTAGTCTTTACCTAGCTCTTCAATCTGTTCATTCCATGTGTCGATAACACCGCGAATCTTGTTTACTGGTAACTCTGGCAGCGTTTTGCTGTGGTCCGGAGAAAAACAGATCACGCGGCTCAACCCGCGAACACCTTGAGTCTTGAATAGAGGGTTTTCAGACTCTGGAGCGTCAGGCGAATCGGGCATCAAGGCCGCGAAGTCATTACTGAATACATAAGTGCCGTCGTAATCTGGGTTTTCGTCGCCCGAGATACGCGTATTGGTTGGGCACAAGAAACACTCTTTCTCATACGCAGGAAGCTGCGCAGTCGATGGTTTTTCATCTTGGCCACTCCAAGGACGTTTTGCTCGGTGCGGTGATACTAAGATCCACTGACCCGTTAATGGGTTATAACGACGATGCGGGTGGTCTACTGGGTTAAATTCAACTTTTGACATGTTTAGATTGCTCTCAAATTTTGTGTCTTGGTCAATTCACCAAGATGAATAATTCTTCTACAAGGAGATTCCCTATCACGCTCGTGCCTCGCTGTAGGGAATGACGTGTAATCTCGTTGTGCTATTTGTGCAAAGGCCACCACTTCATAGCCTTATGCTCATCCGTCATTCCAGAATAAAGGCACGAGATATCTGGAATCTCTCTTTTCTCATATCTTGTCTTTGCCTTCCCCAAAGAAATTGGAGTTGCAGCTAGGCAGCAAGATTTCCAATATCCATGAGCATAGATCTTCTATGTAATTGGAATTGGTAAGCGCAGCTAACAACGCTGCGGCTTCAATTACGAAGGGGAATAGCCTTGTGGGTTATTCGACTGCCAGTTCCATGTATCCGCCGTCATCTCCATCACGCTACGCGTCGCCTTCCAGCCAAGCTCGCGTTCTGCTTTTTCAGTACTTGCCCAACATTCGGCAATGTCACCTGCGCGGCGTGGGCAAAGTTCATAAGGAACCGGTTTGCCCGATGCTTTTGCGAAGGCTTCAACCATCTCGAGTACACTTGAGCCTTTGCCCGTACCTAGGTTGTAAATGTGTAAGCCCGCTTTCTCGCCCACGGCTTTTAATGCTGCTACGTGGCCATCAGCCAAATCCATTACGTGGATGTAGTCTCTAACACCAGTTCCATCCGGTGTTGGGTAATCGTTTCCAAAGATAGAAAGCTTCTCTCTACGGCCTACAGCAACCTGTGCGATGAACGGCATTAGGTTGTTTGGAATGCCTTGTGGGTCTTCTCCCATGGTGCCTGATGGGTGTGCACCAACAGGGTTAAAGTAGCGCAGTAAAGTCACGCTCCAGTCGTTTTCAGCGTTGAACAGATCGCTCAAGCACTCTTCCACCATATATTTGCTGCGACCATAAGGGTTAGTTGTCGCGCCAGTTGGTGAAGTTTCAGTAATCGGCACTACTTCTGGATCACCGTAAACGGTAGCCGAAGAACTAAATACGATGCTTTTCACGCCCGCTTTCTTCATGCTTCGAGCTAACACTAGTGAACCATTAACGTTGTTATCGTAGTACTCCAAAGGCTTAGCCACCGACTCCCCTACCGCTTTCAGGCCAGCAAAGTGAATCACCGCTTGGATATCGTTTTCTGAAAACACGCCATCTAGAAAAGATTGGTCACGAATGTCGCCAAGATAAAACGTTGGTCGCTTGCCAGTTAACGATTCGATTCGTTTCAGCACTAGCTCTTTGCTGTTGCAAAGGTTATCAACAATGATCGGCTCCATACCTGCCTGTATCATTTGAATGCATGTATGACTTCCGATGTAACCCATGCCGCCCGTAACCAGTACTTTCACAATCAACCTCTCTTTGTCGTCATTCGTGGGCTAACTCGAACTGACATTCAGCTCAGTAGCACCGTATGTCAGAAATAGTAGCAGCCATTTTGACTATAATTCTGTGATCAAAACCACGAAGTGTAAACGTTTACACTAACTTTCATCATTGGAACTGATCATGACATAGAGAGAACGTATAGCTGTTAACCTCTAATTCATTGAATTTTAATAAGATAATTATAGACAGTTAGATTTGAGATATCACAGATGAGTTGAGCATTTATTTTACTAAAAGTTAATGCAATGACGTCCAGTTTGATTACAATAGGTCTGTAGAATAAAGAGGTGCATTGCTTTTTTACTAAATACCAATTTCAAAGCAGCGCAATGTTCCAATAACAGGAAGTGAGTATGGCAACGTTAAAAGATATCGCGACTGAAGCGAATGTATCATTGGCTACAGTTTCAAGGGTTCTCAATGAAGATCCAACATTAAGCGTCAAGGAAGAGACCAAAAGGCGTATCTTTGAAATTGCAGAGAAGTTGGAATACAAAACCAGCAGCTCACGAAAAACCGTTAGCAGTAAAAAACAAAACCATCACTTCCTAGCACTGTATAACTACAAGCAAGAAGCGGAAGTTAACGACCCTTACTATCTATCGATTCGCCACGGGATTGAAACCCAATGTGAAAAGATGGAAGTTAAGCTAACCAACTGTTATGAAAGTAAAATACAGATCAATTCAGCACCAATCACAGGTGTTTTGTTGGTGGGTAGAATGACACCAGAGGTTATCGAGCAAGCTAAAAAGCTGAGCGATAATATCTGTTATGTCGATTTTACCGATCACTCAGAACCTTATGACTCTATCGATATCGACTTGGCTTTGATCAGCAAAGAGATCACCAACTTCTTTATCAACCAAGGCTATGAGCGCATCGGCTTTATTGGTGGCCAAGACGACGTCAATACCCCTGATATTCGTGAAGTCGCTTTTGCTGAATATGGTGGCCTCAAGAACGTTGTCAGTGAGCAAGACATCTACCGTGGTGACTTCTCTAGCTCATCAGGTTACAAGCTTGCAAAACAGATGCTCGCGACGGGCGACTACCCTAAAGCCATGTTTATTGCGTCAGATTCCATCGCAATTGGCGTTTTACGAGCAGTTCATGAGCACGGATTAAACATCCCTGAAGATATTGCGCTGATCAGTGTAAACGACATCCCAACAGCTAAATTTACCTTCCCATCTTTATCAACGGTTCGTATTCACTCTGAATTGATGGGAATTCAAGGCATTAATCTGCTGATTGAGAAAGTACGCGACGGCCGAACCATCCCACTACGTGTCTATGTACCAAGCAAACTCAAGCTGCGCGATACAACAAAATAATTAAATATATCAAGTAGATAAATAAAGGCTACCTTTGTTGAAGGTGGCCTTTTTTGTGCCCGTCACATACATCAATCTCCACGTATCCCCCTCTTTAATCTGCTACATAAATCAGCCAATAGCATTCTTTTAAGTGGATCACACAGCACCGTAAAAAGACCATAAAAAACGTGATGAAGTTAAAGTAAAACGTTTTCACCATTTTCATTTAGTAAAACTTTTACTGATAATTACCTCAATCCAAAAATACTCGTATTCACTACGACCCAATTACGCATAAGAACGTCGGTCAGCAAACTGCATTCAGACCGAGAGAGAGGCAACGTGAACAACTGGGAAAACTTCCTGAACTTACATGAGAACCGTATGGCACCGCGTGCATACTTCTTCTCGTACGCATCAGAAAAAAATGCAAAAACGTTTCAGCGTGAACTGAGCAGCCACTTCCAACTATTGAGTGGCCAATGGAATTTCAGCTATTTCACCAATCCGCTATTGGTTCCTGAAGAGTTCTATTCTCAGGAAATGAGCGACTGGGGAAACATCACGGTTCCAAACATGTGGCAAATGGAAGGCCACGGCGATCTTCAATACACAGATGAAGGTTTCCCATTCCCAATTGATGTGCCTTTCGTACCATCAGACAACCCAACCGGTGCATACCAACGCTCTTTCTTCCTTGGCGAAAGCTGGGACGAGAAGCAAACAATCATCAAATTTGATGGCGTTGAAACTTATTTCGAAGTTTACGTAAACGGCGAATACGTCGGTTTCAGCAAAGGCAGCCGCCTCACCGCTGAATTCGATATCTCTAACCATGTAAAAGCAGGCAACAACCTACTTTCTATTCGTGTGATGCAGTGGGCCGATTCAACCTACATTGAAGACCAAGACATGTGGTGGACGGGCGGTATCTTCCGTGACGTTTACCTAGTGGGCAAAGAACAGCTGCACGTTCAAGACGTTACCGTTCGCACTGACTTCGACGACGCTTACCAAAGCGCTACTCTGTCGTGCAAAGTGGAACTAGAAAACCTAGCAGCAGCGGTAAACGCAACCCTTGAGTACGCATTGCTTGATGGCAGCCAAGTTATCTCCCAAGGCTCTGTAGATAGCTTAGCCGTCCCTAATCATAAGACTGGTGGCAATGTAGATACTCAATTCTCTATCGATGTCGTGAACCCTGTTCAATGGAACGCTGAAAACCCTTACCTATACCAACTGTTGCTTACGCTGAAAGACGCTGACGGCAAGGTGTTGGAAGTGATTCCACAACGCGTTGGTTTCCGTGATATTAAAGTTCGCGATGGTCTGTTCTACATCAACAACAAGTACGTGATGTTGCACGGTGTGAACCGTCACGACAACGACCACCTGAAAGGTCGTGCTGTGGGCATGGATCGCGTAGAAAAAGACTTAGTACTGATGAAGCAACACAACATCAACTCAGTACGTACAGCGCACTACCCGAACGACCCACGCTTCTACGAATTGTGTGACATCTACGGCCTATTCGTGATGGGCGAAACCGATGTTGAAACTCACGGCTTTGCTAACGTTGGCGACCTAAGCCGCATCACTAACGATGCCGCATGGGAAGCGGTGTTTGTTGAACGTATCGAACGTCATATCCACGCTCAGAAGAACCACCCTTCTATCATCATGTGGTCGCTAGGTAACGAGTCTGGTTACGGTTGCAACATCCGCTCTATGTACGATGCAGCAAAAGCAATTGATGACACGCGCCTGGTTCATTATGAAGAAGACCGTGATGCTGAAGTAGTCGACATCATTTCAACCATGTACTCACGTGCTCAACTGATGAATGCCTTCGGTGAATTCCCACACGAAAAACCACGCATCATCTGCGAATACGCACACGCAATGGGTAACGGCCCGGGTGGTTTAACTGAATACCAAAACGTGTTCTACAAGCATGACGCAATTCAAGGTCACTATGTTTGGGAATGGTGTGACCACGGCATTCTAGCGCGTGATGAAGCAGGCACAGAGTTCTACAAATACGGCGGTGACTACGGTGACTACCCGAACAACTACAACTTCTGCATGGACGGTTTGATCTACCCAGACCAAACGCCAGGCCCTGGCTTGAAAGAGTACAAGCAAGTGATTGCCCCAGTGAAGCTTCGCGATTTCGATGCACAAACGGGCACCTTCACGGTAGACAACAAACTTTGGTTCTCAAACATCGATGACTACACCATCACTGCGGAAATCCGTGCTGAAGGTGAAACCATTGCTGTGCAACACATCAAGATTGAAGAACTGGCAGAAAACTCGAGCCGTGAACTGACACTTAACTTGCCACAACTTGATGAGCGCGAAGTGTTTGTGAACTTTACCGTGCGCAAGGATTCTCGTACGCCTTACAGCGAAGCGAACCACGACATCGCGGTGTATCAATTCCAAGTGAAAGAGAACACAGCACAGCTAGAAGCCTTCACTAACAACAATGCGACAGCACTGAATGTGGAAGAGTCTCGTTTAGCTTACCTAATCAAAGGCCACAACTTCGCACTGAACTTCTCGAAAGTGAACGGCAAGCTGACGTCATGGTTGGTCAATGGCGAAGAGATGATTAAGTCAGAACCACGAATCAACTTCTTCAAGCCAATGATCGATAACCATAAACAAGAGCACGATGGTTACTGGGAGCCTGCACACTTGCAAATTATGCAGGAGCACTTCCGTAGCATTGACCTTGAATGCGTTAACGTTGAACAGGTAAATGGCAAGGTAGAGATCACCACCACCAGCATCATTGCTCCACCAGTATTCGATTTCGGCATGCGTTGTGAATATCGCTACCAAGTTAATGCTGAAGGCCAATTGAACGTTGAGCTAAGCGGCGAACGTTACGGTGAGTACCCTCATGTAATTCCTGTGATTGGTTTTGATATGGGCATCAACGGCGACTTCGACCAAGTCCAATATTACGGACGCGGCCCTGAAGAGAACTACCAAGACAGCAAGCAAGCCAACATGATTGATGTGTACCAATCAACCGTTGCAGACATGTTCGAGAACTACCCGTTCCCACAGAACAACGGCAACCGCCAACACGTTCGTTGGGCTGCGCTTTCAAGCCGCGCGGGTAATGGTATTGCAGTAAAACCACAGCAAGAAATCAACTTCAGCGCATGGTTCTACACCAACCAAAACCTGCACCAAGCACAACACACCATTGAGCTAGAGAAAAGCGGTTACATCACGTTAAACCTAGATCACCAAGTGATGGGCTTAGGTTCAAACTCTTGGGGCAGCGAAGTGCTCGACTCTTACCGAGTTTACATGGACGAGTTCCGCTACGGCTTAACTCTGGTTCCATTCCAAGCAGGCGATTGCGACGCACAACACCTAATCAATCACAACTTTGGTGACGAGTTCTTCACGGCGAATACGCCAGCAACTCAACCACAACAGAACGAGGCATAAGCGATGATCGTTTTAGACAACCTAGAGCAATTTAAAGTCGTTTACCGCGACGGTCGTAAATGGCAGCGCTGTGTAGAAGCGATTGAAAACATCGGCAACATCAAAGATGGCGTGATGTATTCCATTGGTGACTCACTGGCTTACATGATTGAAGACGGCGTGGCTCGTAACACAGAAAACTTCACCGGTAACCGCCGTTACTTTGATGTGCACTACTACTTGGATGGTCGTGAAACGGTTGAGTTTGCAGATAAGTCTCAACTTGAACAGACCCAAGCTTACAGCGATGAAACCGACCGTGAACACCTACTGGGTAACGGTGAAACTCGTGAGTTATCTGAAGGCCAAGTGGCGATCTTTGATAACAGCAAAGCTTACCGCTTCCACGGTGATAACCGAGTTCGCAAGGTGGTGCTGAAAGTGACCATTGAAGACGGTTACTTCCTTAATAAGTAAGCAATAACCCTATTAACTCACAGCGCGTTTGAGCCTTGCCGTTCAAGGCTCAAATAGACTGAACAAAACCTCTGTGCTTCTTCCCTACAAAGAAGCATAGGGAAATAACGACTATAATTATGTGATTCCCTGGAGGACACTATGTCTGAATCTGTACGCGGTAAGTTAGGCAAATTTGCCCTACTCTCCATGACATTTGCAGCGGTATTTAACGTTCGCAACATTGTAAACAACAACATCGAATTGGGATTGAGTTCAGCCCCTATCTTTTTGCTCGCGACCCTTATTTACTTCATTCCGTTCGTATTCATTATTGCTGAATTCGTATCAGCAAATAAAAATTCCGAGTCAGGCATGTACGACTGGCTTAAAAAACCGCTAGGCTCAAAAGCAGCCTACCTAGGTTCGTTCCTATACTGGTTCGTAAACCTTTTCTGGTTTGTATCCCTGCTACCAAACGTAATCGCCTATGCGTCTTACGCGATGTTGGGCTATGAATACGCCTTCTCGCCAGTCGTCACATCGGCTATCTCGATTGCTCTATTTGCGGCAGCGACTCACATCTCAACCAAAGGCGCGAGCTGGCTAGGTAAGATTGCCGAGATCGTGGCATACGGTGTATTCGCTCTGTTTGCAATCTACGTTATCGGTGCACTCATGGCACTAGGCGGCAACCATGAGCCAGTAGAACCAATCACGCTTGAAGCAATGACACCGACCATCAACTGGGCAACGCTAGGTATCATGTGTTGGATCTTCCAAGCAGCCGGTGGTGCTGAAACCGCAGCCGCTTACCTAAACGATGTTAAGGGCGGTCACAAGTCTTTCATCAAGGTTATCATTGGTGCGGGTATTGCAATCGGCGCAATGTACGCAGTGGGCTCTCTACTTGTTAACGTATTCGTTGCTCGTGATGAACTGACCTACGCTGGCGGCATGGTTGAAATCTTCACAGGTATGGCGAACTACTTCGACATTTCACAATCTCTAACGGGTCGCTTCGTCGGTATTATCCTATTCGTTGCTATGTTCGGTTCGATGATGATGTGGACAGCAGCTCCAGTAAAAATTCACTTCTCTGAAATCCCTAAAGGTGTTTACGGCGAGAAGACAACAGAGCTTAACGAACACGGCGTGCCAGTACGTGCAGCTTGGTGGCAGTTCGCGTTTGTATTCGTGATGCTTGTGGTGAACGGCTTCGGTTCTGAATCAGTACAAGACATGATGAACACAGCAATCAACCTAACCGCTGGTACAGCAATGCTTCCGCCGATCTTCATCATGGTGGCCTACTTTGTATTCCGCTTGAAGCATGACGAGACACCACGTGATTTCCGCATGGGTACTCGAGTTCAAGGTATGGCTGTTGTCTCTGTGCTTATCGGCATCTTCGTTGTGAGCATGACGGCATCTGCATTCCCAACAGGTGTTGACCTTGTTCAAGCCTTCTTCATCAACGTCTTCATGACAGCGGTATTCTCTGGTATCGCATGGTGGTGGATCTCTCGCTTTGAAAAGAAGCAAGCAGGTAAAGAAGCAAAGCTAGAAACGGCTAAGCAGTCGTAATCCAGAATCTATACATCTAGTTAAAAGCGCCTTAATTGGCGCTTTTTTTGTTTTAAATCAGATAATTAAAATAAAAAACCCAAAAATAAAACGGCGTTCCGTCAAGGTTTCAGTTCACGAAAAACACCAATTAATAGGTAATAAAACTCAAATAAAAACCAAGGTAAAACATTAACTAAATTTATTTACTCAAGGTCACATATTTGATCAATTTCGATTAACTTCCCGCCGCTTAATCTTTAATCTTCTTGCTGAAGAGACAAACTGATTCATATAAAGAAAGCGACAAAAAAGCCCCTACACGCCTTATAAATCTTCGCTCATGAAACAAGCAATCTCTTCAATGAACTTCTTAATCTTTAACTCTTTGTTTTGGTAATAAGTTTACTGAAATACCAAAGAAAAAAATCCCAAAGAAGTCCGATCGTAAATCGATAAAAACAACAATGAGCCAACCCTGACAAAACAAAGCGGGTGTTTGCCAAACCAACATAACAATAAAAGTGCGGCCTAGAGCTTCCCTCTCTAGGACCAAGTTATAACGATCATCAACGTGATTCACCGGAGAACATCATGTCCGAAAATAAACGCAGTACGATAGGCAAATTTGCCCTACTGTCTATGACCTTCGCGGCGGTATACAGCTTCAATAACATCATTAATAACAACATCGAGATCGGCCTTTCCTCAGCTCCGATGTTCTTTCTAGCAACCATCTTCTACTTTGTGCCATTTTGTTTGATCGTTGCAGAGTTTGTGTCACTGAATAAAGACTCTGAAGCGGGCGTTTATTCTTGGGTTAAAAGCTCTCTAGGCGGCCGCTGGGCGTTTATTTCGGCTTATACCTACTGGTTTGTTAACCTGTTCTTCTTCACCTCTCTGCTGCCTAGAATCATCGCTTATGCGTCGTATGCGTTCTTAGGGTTTGAGTACATATTCACGCCAATCACCACGGCGATCTTGAGCACCATTCTATTTGCGGTTGCTACGCACATCTCAAACAATGGCGCGAAACTACTAGGCCCCATCACCTCACTAACATCGTCGCTTATGTTGTTGCTAACAATGTCTTACATCTTGTTGTCTGGCGGTGCTTTGATCGGTGGTATCGAGCCAGCTGACCCAATCACCATTGAAGCGATGACACCAAGCTTTAACTGGGCATTCCTTGGCGTAATCACTTGGATCTTCATGGCGGCTGGCGGTGCAGAATCGGTAGCGGTTTACGTTAACGACATCAAAGGCGGTCACAAGTCTTTCGTTAAAGTGATCATCATTGCCGGTATCTTCATTGGTGCGCTTTACTCGGTGGGTTCAGTACTAGCAAACGTGTTTGTGTCGCGAGAAGAGCTTAAATTTACTGGCGGCTCAGTGCAGGTATTCGAAGGGCTAGCACGACACTTTGGGTTGTCTGAAATCCTAATGAATCGCTTTGTGGGCGTGGTTTCATTCACGGCGATGCTAGGCTCTCTGCTGATGTGGACAGCGACACCCGTTAAGATTTTCTTCTCTGAAATCCCTAAAGGTATCTTCGGTGAGAAAACGGTCGCTCTAAACAAACAAGGCGTTCCAGAGCGTGCGGCTTGGATTCAGTTCTTGATTGTGATTCCACTGATGTTCATTCCGACACTGGCGTCCGATACGGTTCAAGATCTGATGAGTACCATTATCAACATGACAGCTGCAGCATCGATGTTGCCACCGCTATTCATCATGATCGCATACCTTAATTTACGCTTGAAGTTGGATCACTTACCTCGTGATTTCAGAATGGGCTCACGTATGACAGGCATTACCGTGGTCTCGATTCTGATCGGCATTTTCACTGTTGGCTTCTTTGCGTCAACCTTCCCAACAGGTGCTGACATCATGACCATCATCTTCTACAACGTGGGCGGGATTGTTATCTTCCTTGGCTACGCGTGGTGGAAGTACGGTCAATACGAGAAAAGCTTATCTCCAGAAGAGAAAAAACTAGAAGCAAAGCCTGAACCGGCGAACGCTTAGCTTTACCCTACACTCTCATTGAAAGCTTAAGGCACTCGCATTTGGTGAGTGCCTTTTTATTTATCGGTACAGTCCCACTCAACACCTCGATTTCATCAAAACAATTCAAGAAGAAGACATTCGAGCCAACAATCGAATCGCCTACAAAACAATTCATCGATTGAATAGCTACCATCCTAGCCATGCCTCTACACATTCAACTTAAAGTCAAAATAAAAACAAAGTAAACATTTACTAAAAATAGATCACACTTTTAGACTTACTTAATTTTAAACATCAAAATTATCATTAATATCGGTTTTGCGATCGTAAGCAACCTGACCAATACGCCTTGAAGAGCACCCCATATTAGAAGTCAGAACTGCTTACGAACCTTCATTTATAACCCGACACAGAAGTGATTAAAATGAAAAGTAGTTTTACTAAAACCACTCTTATTACAAGCTGTATTCTTGCTGCCCTAAGTACCACTGCCCACGCGGAAGAGTCCGCAGCAAACCACAGTGATACTCAGCCTCCTAAAACAGAAACTGAAACCCTATTTAACTTTTATGGTGAGCTTGGCCTTGGTGGTCACGTGGCACTAGAAGGTGATGACAAAGGCCGTTATGCAGACGGTACTTACATCGAAGCAGGCTTGGCTATCGAACACGGTAATTGGTTCGGTCTTGCTTACATGGAAGGCTGGACAGTGCAAGCCGACGACGAAGGCAAAGCTTGGGCAACGGGACACGGCTGGGGCGGCTTTGAAGGTGGTTTTAACCGCTTTTACGCTGGCTACCGCACCGACAACAAAACAGAATTCATGATTGGTCGTATGGACTCTTCACTGGATGATGTTCAGTGGTGGGGTGACCCTACGGTTGAATACGGTTACGCGATCTCGAATACACGTGACGTACACCTTGGTGTAAAGATCCAAAACCTAGAAGGTAAGCTTCGCTACAGCGTTTCTTTCGCGCCAGAGTCTGACTTCTCTGAAGACGATGCGCTGATTCACTTCGGTAAATACGACAACTTTGCAGACCAATGGAAAGATAAGAACGCCATGGTCAACGGTTACCTTCAATACGATCTGACTGACGACTTAACCCTAATGGGTGGTGGTGAAGTGCGTAACAACAATGGCGGCGAACTATTGCTATTGGGTGCTGAATACAAAAACTTTGCGACTCGTATTTGGCACGACACAGACAAAGGCAACCAAGAATCATTTGGTAGCGAATCCGGTATTCAAACCAGTGCTTGGTACGAAGCGGCTCAGGGTGTTTACCTTTCAGCAGCCTACAACTACGCAAACTTTGATGGTGACAACGGCGACAAAGAGATCACCTCTTACATCAACGCGGGCGTTTGGTACGAATACGGAAACGGCACATTTGCGACTGCTTTTGATAGCCGCTTTGGCGTAGGCAGCGACACCGAAATCGGCGACGCGCAAGTGTTCGCAATGCAATACTTCTACTGGTAATAACAGGAATTGATCATGAAACTGAATAAATCATTCGCAGCTCTCGCTATCGGTGCAGCCCTTGTCGTTACTGGTTGTGCATCAAACTCCATCTCTGGCTCAGCTTCTGACACAAAACAACTGCAAGCCAGCGAATTTAAGAACGTTATCGACCGTACTGGCTCACCAGAATACATGCGTGACTACGACTTCGATGACCACCAACGCTTTAACCCATTCTTCGACCTAGGCGCATGGCACGGTCACCTACTGCCAGACAGTGCAGAAGGCATGGGCGGATTCCCAGGTATAGCACTGCTTACCGAAGAATACATCAACTTCATGGCTGATAACTTCGACCGACTAAGCGTGTTCAAAGATGGCCAAAAAGTGGCTTTCACTATGGAAGCTTACAGCCTACCGGGTGCATTGGTTCAGACACTAAAATCTGACGATGTCACCGTAGAAATGACGATGCGTTTTGCTTCAAACCGTACCTCTCTGCTAGAAACAAAAATCACTACCGACTCACCGGTTGAATTAGTGTGGGATGGTGAACTGCTAGAAAAGACGCACGCCAAAGAAGGCGTGGCACAAACCGACAAAACAATCGCTGAAACTTACCCTGAGTATGACCGTCAAATCGTCGCAACCGACGATGGCCTAAAGGTGACCTTCGGTAAGGTTCGTTCGACATGGGATCTACTGACTTCTGGTGAGTCTGAATACCAAGTTCACAAGTCGATTCCAACGAAAACCACGGTTGATGGTTTAGCGTTTACTTCAACGGCAAACATTGAAGCATCGACGACTATCTACACCACATACTCGCATGTTCTAACGGCAGAAGAAGCGCAAGCGGAACAGCCTGAAATCAAAAAGATCATGGCAAACCCTACCGACTTCTTAGCCGCATCAGCAGAACGTTGGGAAGGCTATCTTGAGATGGGTTTAACCAACCCGAACGCGACACCAGAGCAAGAGCGTGTTGCGGTTAAAGCGATGGAAACCCTAAACGGTAACTGGCGTGGCGCTGCAGGTGCGATGGAGTTTGACTCTGTGACACCATCCGTGACGGCGCGTTGGTTCTCGGGCAACCAAACTTGGCCTTGGGACACATGGAAGCAAGCCTACGCAATGGCTCACTTCAACCCAGATGTAGCGAAAGATAACATCCGCGCGATGTTCGCTTACCAAATTCAGGCTGACGATGCCGTTCGTCCTTGGGATGAAGGTTACGTGCCCGATCTACTCGCTTACAACCTAAGTCCAGAACGTGGCGGCGATGGCGGTAACTGGAATGAACGTAATACCAAACCAAGCCTAGCAGCATGGGCAGTAATGGAAGTCTACAAAACCACCAGCGACGAAGCTTGGCTACAAGAGATGTATCCAAAACTAGTGGCATACCATGATTGGTGGCTACGCAACCGTGACAACAACGGCAATGGCGTTCCAGAGTATGGCGCTGCTCGTGACAAAGCACACAACACGCCTGAAGGTGAAATGTACTTCACCGTGGTTCGTGGCGATAAGCACGAGACAGTTATAGGCCAAGCTGCACTGGATAAAGTGATTGCTGAAGGTAACTACGATTACATCGAAAGCCCAGCACAAACTGCCGCGTCTTGGGAGTCGGGTCGTGATGATGCAGCCGCATTTGGTTTCATCGATAAAGACCAGCTAGACGCGTATGTAGCGAATGGCGGCAAGCGCAGCGATTGGGATGTTGAGTTCGCTCAAAACCGCGCTGAAGATGGCACGCTACTGGGCTACTCACTACTGCAAGAATCTGTTGACCAAGCAAGCTACATGTACAGCGATAACAAGTACCTAGCAGAAATGGCTGACATTCTAGGTAAAGACGCAGAAGCGAAAGAGTTCCGTGAAAAAGCAGAGCACCTATCGAACTACATCAACACCTGTATGTTCGACGAAGGCACTAACTTCTTCTATGACATTCGTATTGAAGACAAGCCTTTAGCCAATGGCTGCGCAGGCAAACCGATTGTCGAGCGTGGTAAAGGCCCTGAGGGTTGGTCACCACTGTTCAACGGTGCAGCAACACAAGCTCACGCTGATGCCGTGGTCTCTGTGATGAAAGATACCTCAGAGTTCAACACCTACGTTCCACTGGGCACAGCAGCGCTTTCTAGCCCAGCATTTGGCCCAGATATTTACTGGCGTGGACGTGTATGGGTAGACCAGTTCTACTTCGGCCTAAAAGGTATGGACAGCTACGGCTACCGTGACGATGCGATTGAAATGGCAGGCGCATTCTTCGACCACGCCGATGGCTTGGTACAAGACGGTCCTATCCGTGAGAACTACAACCCGCTAAACGGTGAACAACAAGGTGCTCCAAACTTCTCTTGGAGTGCTGCCCACCTATACATGTTATACAACGATTTCTTTACTGACGCAGAGTAAGTAAAAACCTATACCTGTCTTCTGAAATTCAATGAAAATCTAACCTCATAAATTTCAGACTTTGGCACTCAGTTTCTCGCTGAGTGCCTTTTTTATATCTGAAGTAACGTAAGCGAAAAACAAGCACTTAGACCATTTGGCCTACCATGATCCTTTTACTCTGTTCGTTGTACTCAGCTAACACAGGCAAGCTTTTACTCACAAAAAGCAAAGAGTGCTCTTGCTATGAAATCCCATTCAAAAATTTCATCACCCTCACTGAAATATTGAATTCTGAAGACTTATTCGAATTTTATTTATCCTTATTAGCCTTCCGGACATTAATTTGATAGTCGTTTACTAAATAATAGCTAAACTATAGCGTCGCCTACCCCTTTTTTGAGAAAACCCAAATGCCTAATGCTGATTCCACCCTAAACAAACGTATGGGAATCGTTGCGCTCACCTGGCCAATTTTTATCGAAGTTCTTTTAAGAACCGCACTCAACACCAGTGATGTATTCATGTTATCGGGATACTCGGACAAAGCCGTGTCTGCCGTTGGTGTTATTTCTCAGATATCCTTTTTCCTGATCATTGTCTCGACCATGGTCAGCAGTGGTACGGGTATTCTAATCGCGCAATACAATGGTGCTTCCCGCACTCAAGAGAGCGCTCACGTGGGTGTAGCAAGTATCATTCTGGCCATTATTGCCGGTGTGCTACTGAGTGTGATTGCCGTTCTTGTTGCTGAATATTTTATCCCGCTTTATCAACTCGAACCTCAAGTCGAACAGTACGCGCAAGAATACCTGTTCATCAGTGGTGCTCTCACCTTCAATGTAACCATAGGTGTGGTTCTCACCACTATTTTGCGCAGTCATGGCTATTCAAAGTCACCGATGGTGATCAATATGATTGCAGGTGTCATCAACGTATTCGGTAACTACTGTGCCTTATATCAACCTTTTGGTTTGCCTGTATACGGCGTGCAAGGGGTTGCGACCGCGACCGTCATTAGCCAAGTAATCGGAATGTTGATCTTGATTGGTGTGGTCAGAAGCAAAGGGATTTATCTACCAGTGAAGCAGTTTAAATCTGTGCCGAAAGCCATCTATCAAAAAATCATGAAGATCGGCTCGATGAACGCTGGAGAAGTGCTCTCTTATAACATGGCTCAGATCAGCATTACCTTCTTTGTAGTGCAGATGGGTACGTCTTCACTGGCTGCGTTTACTTACGCACAAAACATCGCTCGCCTCTCTTTTGCGTTTGCACTGGCAATTGGTCAAGGCAGCCAAATCCAAACAGGCTATTACATTGGTAAGGGTTGGATCGACGAGATTACCAAGCGCGTGCAACGTTACTTTGTGGTTGGCTTTATCGCGTCAACCGCGATCACCTGCATGGTGTATGTGTTCCGTTTCGAAATTCTCGATCTGTTCACGCAAGATCCAGAGATCATTGCGCTAACGGCGGCACTGATTGCAGGTTCCATCATTCTTGAAGCTGGACGAGTATTTAACCTTATCTTTATCTCTTGTCTAAAGGCTGCTGGCGACATTAAATTCCCGATCAAAATGGGCATTCTCAGCATGTGGGGCATTGGGGTTGCCATGAGCTATTTGCTTGGCGTGCATTGGGGTTATGGCGTATTGGGTGCTTGGATGGCAATCGCGATGGACGAGTGGTTCCGTGGAATCATCATGGCCTATCGCTGGCGAGCTAAGAAATGGACTCGATTCTCTTTTTAGGTTGTTGTTGATACGTCGAAATTTATCTCGACCAAAAGAAAAAGCGCTAGGGGGAGCTAGCGCTTTAAGACCAACTAAGTCCGTTTAGCCTGGTAGTTTTTTAAGCTATATCATGAGGATATAACCATTTTTTTACTTAGGTAAATCAAAAAGCCTATTCTTTACGACTGCCTTGAGTCGTAAATTAAGTATAGTCGGGTTGCGAAAAATGGAAGGAATTATTTCGGTTATTTTTGCTAAATCGAATAAAGCTAAAGTAGAAAACCAGCTCAAATGAACTAACCTTTAATCATGATAGGAAATCTTGATGAAGGGCTATATGGATTCAGAGACGACCACCGCCAAACCCGCTCCTCAAAAAGAACAATCAAACTTATTGTCGTCTTTACTTCATGAATTCAGAAGAAACAAACTGATTTTATGGTACGTGGCATTCATTGCTCCGCTCACCTTAACCATCAACCTATTTGTCCCAAATAATATGAAGTATGACATCTATAGTTATATCGATGTCTTAATGACTATTTGCTATGTCACTTTTATTATCTGGGCAACGTATTACTATTGTTATTTACTGTTTAAGAGAGAAAAGAAACCAACCATACGGTTCATCAAAAAAGTGAAATCATTGCTATTTCCTATCTCGAAACCCATTTACTTTACCTTGTTAATGCTCGCTTTGAACATCTCATTTTCGAGTTACACGTTTATCAAGTCACTCATCCCGCACTTCAACCCTTACACTTTAGACCTCGCTTTTTACCACTTAGATAAGTGGTTGCACTTTGGCGTATCTCCATGGGAAATCACACACTTCTTCCTGCCAAATGCAGCTTCAACTTTGGTGATGAACTTCTTATACAACTTATGGTTTTTTCTGATGTGGGGGATGTTACTTTTTTTCATCATCTATCGAAAAGATGACCAACTTCGTAATCAGTTTATCCTCACCTTCTTGATATCTTGGTTTCTCCTAGGTAACGTCATAGCGACGCTGTTGTCGTCTGCGGGCCCCGCCTACTTTCACCACTTCTATGAACAAGATCTCTATCTTAGGTTAATGGAACGTCTACAAGCGCAGGACCTCCAGTTAAAGCAAGCGAATCTATTCCCACTTTGGATGCTATCCGCGCAGGATATGCTTTGGGATAGCTATGTTACAGGCGTAAGAGGCCGAGGAACGGGGATATCTGCTATGCCTAGTTTGCATGTCACTATCGCCGTATTAATGGCAATGACAGCATTTAGGTTGAACAAAAAACTGGGATATTTAGCGTGGGGCTATGCTTTAATTGTCCAGATCGGCTCCGTTCACTTGGCTTGGCACTATGCAATCGACGGATACTTAGGGGCGATATTAGTCGTCGCTCTTTGGCATGCTATTGGGTACTGGTTGCGAAGACGAAAACCACTAATCAAAGTCCCATAAACTAGATATGTACCGCCCCTTATCACATCGGATAACGAGCTACTCTCCTCGACCTGTTACCTCTTCAACCGCCTGACTAATGGTTTTTCTCAGATGGATGTTTTTATCATCGAGTTGCTTTCCTTTGCGATAAACAAGTTGAATGTCGAAATCAGGAACCTCTATCGGCGGGGCAACAGCGATCAGCGAATTCTCCATATTAGAGTCAGTTCGAGCGACCAACTTAGGCACAATACACAGCAACTTTCTTCCACTTATCAGCCGTTTTACCGTCAAAAAATTACTCGATGCAATCGCAACTTTTCTCGCATAACCGAGTTCCGCTAATTTCATGTCTACGCCCGTTTTTAGAGAACCATTGGGGGAAACTAATGCATGATCGACAGAAACAAATGTCTCTAGCGACATCGGAAGCTCAACACCAAGCACTGAGCTATCAAGTAAGCAAACGTGCTGCTCGGTATAGAGATGTTCAATGCCATATAGTTTAGGCACTTCACCAAAGCTGCCTATCGCAATGTCTAGCTTAGCCTCTTCAAATACCTGCTGGTAATTGGTTCGATTAACGTTAAGAAATGCAACTTGAGAGTTTGGCGAAGCTTGTTTAATAAAATCGAAGATCATTGGGCCAAACATCTGTTCCGCGTAATCGGTAAGTCCGATCTTCCAGCTGCCTTTATAACTATCAACTTCGAACCTTTTGGACAACAGAACTTCAGATTGAATAGTATTAAGCAACGCATCGACAGTGCTTGATAATTCAATCGCTCGGTCGGTCGCTTCCATCTTACTACC
The DNA here is from genome assembly GCF_041466145.1 of Vibrio sp. 10N.239.312.D08. Classification (NCBI taxonomy): domain Bacteria; kingdom Pseudomonadati; phylum Pseudomonadota; class Gammaproteobacteria; order Vibrionales; family Vibrionaceae; genus Vibrio; species Vibrio sp. 10N.239.312.D08. The sequence continues at coordinate 133,297 of NZ_JBFSSD010000005.1, forward strand.
GACACGCTCAAACAAAGGGTCATCAAACAGCTTTCTCAGTCTTTGTAAGCTATGGCTCATTGCTGATTGGCTGACATAACAACGTTCAGCTGCCTTGCTTACACTGTTTGTTTTATATAGAGCTTGCAGTGCAATCAATAAGTTAAGGTCAATTCCTTTCCAGTTAAAATCAGCCACAAATCAATCCCATATTATTCATAGTTATAATTAAAACAATTAATTTGAATCATAGTTCAACTCCGCCTAAATTACGCTAAACATTTATCTGGAATCGATCATGCTTTCAATTTTTAAAACCTTTTTCTGGCTTGGCTGGATTAGCTTTGGTGGACCAGCGGCACATATTGGCTACTTCCGTAAAACCTTTGTTGAGAAACTGAATTGGTTATCCGACGAAGAGTACGGGCAAATTGTCGCCCTCAGTCAATTTCTGCCGGGTCCAGGCTCAAGTCAGGTTGGCTTCGCGGTTGGTTACAAAAAAGGTGGCTTAACCGGTGCGATTGCCGCATTTGTAGGCTTCACCTCCCCTTCTGTCATCCTAATGTTGATATTGGCCTTAGTGAGCAACCAGTTGTTGGAAGCACCGCTTTTCATTTCTATCATCCACGGACTTAAGCTACTCGCGGTCGTGGTTGTAGCTGACGCCACTTTCGGAATGTACAAAAACTTTTGCCAATCAAAGATAGCAACAGCACTGTGTGTGATAACCGCGATTGTTCTGCTTTTAATTCCTGGGATCTGGCCTCAGGTATTAGTTCTATTGTTTGCTGCTATGGTTGGCAGCAAGTTCTTAACCTCGCAAGACTTAAAAACAACGCCTTCGACACATAAGATATCGTTAACACCACTCGTGATTTTCGTTGCTTTACTGGTTGGTCTGCCTCTATTCAGTGCTTACTCTCAAGGCATTGAAGTATTTGGCTTGTTCTACCAAGCAGGCAGCTTAGTATTCGGTGGCGGTCACGTGGTTCTTCCGTTGTTACAGAATGGCATTGGTGACCAACTGTCTCAAGATGCCTTCCTAACAGGCTATGCCGCAGCGCAAGCCGTACCGGGCCCGATGTTTACGTTAGCCACTTACCTAGGTTATGTATTAATGCCATCAGCACCGATCACAGGGGCACTGCTCGCAACGATTGCGGTGTTCTTACCGGGCTTCTTGCTGCTACTGGGTGTATTGAAGAACTGGCAGGCAATTGCGAGTAAACCTTTGGTGGCTGGTGCTCTTACTGGTGTGAATGCAGCAGTAGTCGGCTTATTACTTGCGGCTCTATACCAACCCATCTTCACAAGCGCAGTGAGCAGCGGCATAGACTTCGCTCTGATCATTGTTGGTGTTTGGCTATTGAAAACCGTGAAGATGCCGATTGTAGGTTTAGTGGGTACCTTTATCGCAGCTGGTGCGATGCTTAACTATTTATAATTAAGTACTTAGATACCCAACTTTAGATACAAAACTGAGTTACAAACATTAGCCCCTGATAAGGACACTCATCAGGGGCTAATTCATTTTCGTTATTTACCATAAGAAGAATAACTCTTCATAGAACAACACTATATTGGTGTTCTCTCCTTCATTTCTCTCACCTCGGCTAACGCTCGATTTAGGTTTTCATTGGCGATTTTGTAATACGAAGGTTTTTTGTCGATGGCTTGTTGCAGGTAAGGAATCGCTTCATCAGGTCGACCTTGAATAATTAGAAAGTAACCAACATTATTCAGAGCTTCCGGTGCATCCATATGACGCATAAACACATTTATTGCTTTTTTTACGTCACCTGATGCCAAATAAATGAGAGCAAGGTTGTTCTGAGCCTTCTCATTATTAGGTTCGATCTCTAAAGCCGAACGAGTGTATTGATACGCTTCTTTGTAGTTGCCGTACATATAATGGGAATAACCCATATTCAGTAGAGCTTTCACTGAAGTTTTATCGATAGTGAGCGACTTTTTAAAATACTCTTGGGCTATCTGATGTTTGCCTTCTACATCTTCCAAGACTCCGATTCCCATGTAAGCCAAAGCAGGAGACATACTGTCAACCTTCAAGCCTGCCACTTCACTTTGACTTAACGCTTGGTAGTTTTTAATCGTGCTACTACTTTTTAAGCGAACTTGGTCTGCATTGATCGCTTTAAAGAAGTAGCTTCGACCTTCGTCTGTACGGCGCTGCTTAGTATATAAAACACCTAACTGCTCTAATACTTCAGTATGCGCAGGGTTAAAATCTAATGCCGCCAAATACGCTTTTTCAGCGAGTGCGTAATTACCTCTCGATGAGTGAATTCGACCGATCGTAAATAGCGTTTTATCGTGAAACTCTTGTTCAGGAAAAGACAGAGATCGGATGTACTCATAGAGAGCTAAATCGATGTTGTTATCTCTAAGAGCGACATCACCACGCATGATTGCTTCTTTTTCACTGACCGGTGGATCGTCACTGGTTAGGGTGTCAATTGGCTTACCCGAATACAATTCGGCATCAAACTGATTAGTTGGCTCATCAGAAGAGGCGCACCCGAGAATCAATAGCGGTAGTAAAAGTAAAACCATTCTGTTCATTCGCATCATAAACCTACTCCTGGCGCACTTAATGCGTCCATAACAATCATCATCCCTGGTCCAAGGGCAACAATAAAAAAACATGGCCAAATAAATAACAACATTGGGAACAACATCTTGGTGGGTATTTTTGCTGCGATTTCTTCCGCTGCTTGTTGGCGTTTATCTCGAAAATCTTCGGTATAGTCACGTAAGGTCTGAGCTAAACTCCCCCCCATTCTTGAAGCATGTGAGAGCAAAGAAACAAGGCCATCCAATTCATGTAACCCCGTTCTTTCTACAAGTTGACTCAAAGCATCTGGCATCGTGACACCTGCTTGTATTTTGGCAAACACCGTATCAAGTTCATCAGCCAATTCGGGTTGGGAAATGTATAACTCGTTAGCGACACGCCCTAGAGCAGCATTAAAACCTAGGCCTGATTCCGTACAAACCACTAAAAGGTCTAAAGCATCAGGAACCCCATTCCTGATTTTTCTCTGTCTCTCTTTTTGCATTTTACTCAATACAAAATTGGGAAAGAACGTCCCGACAAAAACACACGTCACAATCAATAAATTGTTGTAGCTGCCACCTATAGCCAAGTAAAACACCATAAATGCACAGACAAAACCAATTAATGCTGATAGTACCTTGAAGGCATAAAACACTGAAAGTGCGCTCTTTTCATGGTATCCAGCATGCATTAATTTTTCTGAATACGTTTCGTTATCTTTTTTATTCCCTCGTCCAATGAATGGCGTCAGCGACTCCAAAGTATTGGTAAAGTCATAAGGTTTGCGAGTGCCAGTGTGATTCCCTCCGGAAATTTGTTTTAACTTTTTGTCCAACGGAGAGCGAGTGCCAACAAAAAGAAAACCTAAAGTAAGAGTAAGCAGCATCGTAGTCAGAAGAATCATCCCGTAAAGTAGGGTTTGGCTACTGATACCGAACTCAGATAGTGTTTGTTTCCATACTTCTAAATCAAAGAATTCCATAATCTATATCTCGATATTTATTATTTTTCTTATCCACAACGCCCCAATCGCCAACAAAATCACGCCGACACTAACCATAGATATTCCTCTAGGATCACTGTACAAAGGCTCGATGTATTCAGGGTTTACGAATTTAAGACCGAAAAATAGGGCAAAAGGAGAAAGCGTCAGTATCCAAGCAGAAAGTCGACTCTCAGCGGATAGGGTTTTGATTTTTCTTTCTAGCTTAAAGCGAGCTCTTAATACTTCAGATACTTTTTGCAGATTCTCAGAGAGATTACCCCCCGTTTCTTTCTGCAACATGACCGCACTTGAGAAAGCCAGCATCGATACCGTCGGTACTCTTTCTGTCATTTGTAAAATAGCGAGCCTTAAATCGTAACCATAGTTCAGTAAGTTATAGGTATTCTTAAACTCAACCCCGATAGGCTCTGGCATCTCTTCGCCCACCTCATTAAAAGACTGAACCAATGGCTGGCCCGCCTGTAGAGCTCGACGAATAATATCTAAGGCCTCTGGCAACTGTTCTTCAAACCGTGCCATTCTGTAAGTCACTCTGTTTTGTACAAATAGATAAGCAACAACCCAAACAAAGACGAAAGCGGCAACGCAAATGAACCACACTTGATTGAATACCAAAGCAATCAAAGCCAACAAGGTTCCGCACAAAAATACGATTAATAAGAAGCGGCTTAACGTGAGTTTGAGGCCAGCTAACTCAAGCATGCGTTTTAGATCGGCAAAGAAAGGAATAACGATCAACTTTCGATCGAGTGGCGATAACTCTTTGTTGTAATGTTCTTTTAAGAGAGACAAGCTCTCTTCATCAATATTTCTTTGCGTCTCTTTTAAGCGACGAGATAACTCTTTGTGCTTGGCTTTTTTTCCGGCAGCTGGCAATAACAAGGCTTGCGAAATAAACAACACTGCGACAAACAATAGGGCCAACGATACAGTTACGTTATCCATAATCGGCTCCTCAACTATGTGATTCGGTAAAGAGCTCAAACGGCAAGTCAAGACCACGCTTAACCAACTGGTCGTGAGACTGAGGAACCACACCGGTTGCAGTGTAATAACCTAAGATATTACCATTCTCGTCTATACCTTGACGCTGAAAGTGGAATATCTCAGACATAGTGATAACCTCTCCTTCCATCCCGTTGATCTCTTGGATACTCACCATGCGACGCTTACCATCTTCTTGTCTCTCCATTTGAACCACCAAATGAATAGCAGAAGCAATCTGTGCTCTGAGGTTTTTCGTCGAAATATTCCAACCCGCCATCGAGAACATATTCTCAACACGGCTTAGTGCATCACGAGGTGTATTCGCGTGAATTGTAGCAAGTGAACCATCATGACCCGTGTTCATCGCAGCTAACATATCAACAGCTTCGCTACCACGCACCTCCCCAACAACAATACGGTCAGGTCGCATACGCAAGGTGTTTTTTACCAGCTCTCGCTGACTGATCTCACCTTTACCCTCAAGGTTCGCTGGGCGTGTTTCTAAACGAATCACGTGTGGTTGCTGCAGCTGTAACTCTGCGGAGTCTTCTATGGTAATAATCCGTTTATCTCTAGGAATAAACCCAGAAAAAATATTCAGCGTCGTCGTTTTCCCTGAACCAGTACCACCAGAAATAAGGATATTAAGCTCACCTTTTACAGCGGCTTCAATGAACTTTGCCATTTGTGGGGAGGCTGACTTATATTCCAGCAGATTATCCATGGTTAGGCTGTCTACAGAAAAACGTCGTATAGATACGGAAGGACCATCTAAGGCCAAAGGGGGAATAATGGCATTCACTCGTGAACCATCAACTAATCGAGCATCCACCATCGGAGACGCTTCATCAATCCGGCGTCCAACCTGACTGACAATACGATCAATAATGTTTCTTAAGTGACGATCATCTAAAAACGTATACGGTGTTTTTTCTAATTTGCCTCGACGTTCGACATAAACACTTTTAGGTCCGTTGACCAAAATATCTGACACCGTTTTATCGGCGAGCAATGGTTCAAGTGGGCCAAGGCCGAATACTTCATCTTCAATTTGCTTGATGACTCGCTTACGCCCCTCAGCACTTAATGCGTGGCTTTGGTCATCCGCCATTAACTGAACGATCGCTTCATGAAGGTCTACTTTGGCACGCTCTTTATCCAAACTAGAAAGTAGACCTAAATCTAATGTTTCAAGTAGCTGTTTATGAAAGTAGTGTTTAATCGACAGTTCCTGCTCTAAGACTTTTTTCGCCTCATTCACCGACTTCTCTTGCTCTTCACTCGCCTCTAAACTCTTAGCTTCATGAGATACGTTAGCTACTTTCTGAATAAGGGGCGATACAACGCCGTCTTCCTCTTGGGAAAACTGTTCTACTTTCTTTTCAAACTCCGGATTAATATTTTTTCGTTTAAAGAACATAACGATCCCTCATATATGCTGTAACAAACGTGTTATGAAAATATTTTTTTAAGCCAACCTTTCTCTTCTTGTTCTGGAGGAGAAAGGATATGGGACAAATCAATAATCGACCGTGTAATCGAGCTCTTTTTCTTCGATTCAACCAACGGCAAACCTAAATTGGCGCTCTCAAGAGCCACCTTAAAATCATTAGGCATTAAATGGATGTCATGCTTTCCAACGGTTTGTTCTATGTCTGTTAGCTTGATGGTTTGTCGCTTTTCATAACGATTCACAATGATCTCAATTGAGTCCTGCTGCAATCCGTACTCAAACTTGAGCGTTCGAATTAATCGATTACTATTTTTAACCGAAACTAAGGTTTGTTGAGCAACAAGTAACACCTTAGTCGCAGGAGAGATAGCCGATGCGAAGATATGATCCAACCCTCGAGAAAAATCGATAATAATATAGCGATAGAAGCGACGTAATACGGGCAGTAACTTCCCGATTTTCTGAGCATGTTCATAATCATCTGCGTTATTTTCATGCTTGAAACTTAAAACGTGTAACCCTGATGTGTGCTTATTCACCAAGCTACTCAAAGACATCTCATCCAAATCATTTGAGCTATCGATGGCATCAGAAATACTGTAGGTCGGCGTGATATTCAAATACTCAGGAATAACACCAAACTGGAGGTCAATATCGAGCAACAGCACCTCATTCGGGTGATAACTTGCTATTTCTACTGCCGTATTGAGCGCTAAGGTTGTCGCCCCCATACCACCTTTAGTGTTAATAAACAGGAACACCTCCCCGTAGCTAGAGTTTTCAATTTTTTCCGCTGCGGTTTTCTTGAGTAACGGTAAGAGACCAGAAATAGAAATGTCATGAGATAGGAAATCAGAAGCACCCAGTCTTAGCGCTATTTTTAATGATCCATTGTCATTCTCATCACCGAATACAACCAAAGATAAATCATGCTCTTCCAATTGCAGATTATAGCTTTGCAGATCGACCATTTTCTGAGCCCAACCACCACTCGCTTCGACAAAGATAAGGTCGGGAGTATCTATGCTTCTCACATATTCTTCGGTCATGCCTAATAATGAAAAAGAGTCGATATGAATATTTCGACAACGTTTCAATTGCTGCCTCATATGAGCATGAAAGTTTTCATTGCTATAGATAAGCCATACATTCAAGTTGGTTTTAAGGCGAATCGCATCGTCTTCATTCGGTAAAATATCAATTGCTTCGCCCATATTACCCACCTTGTATTTGTTCCGGACATCTTGTCCTAGTATTTGTATTGGCTTTGATTACACCTAAATTCTCAGCGGGCAAAATCGTCTCAAACGCAGGTGCCGCAAGAAACCCATTTGTCCCTAAAAAGCTGAGGTTGCTGATCAGCTGAATGCCATAGCCTGTCGCTCTTGCTCGTACAAACTTAATCGCACTAAAATTGGTTTCGAAATCAGAGGCAATTTCAGAGCCAGCAGCATCCAAATACGCCACCTCCAAGTTGCTATCGCTAAACCCCAGTAGTGGAATGTCTTCTACAACAATCCCCGCAATGTTATCGCGGTCTAAGACGTAACAAACGGTCGCTAGCCTTGCCGCTTTTCTCGTCGCCTCGTTAACAATCTGGAGTGAGAATACATAAGCCCCCAAAGCCAAAATCAGAAAAATCAGCAAGAAAACCAACCAAGAAACTATCGTAAACTCGATAATGGCTAAGCCGTTGTGCTTGTTGATTGGTTTCATCAGAAAACCCTCATAACAGACGACACACTTAAGGGAACAGATAAGCTTTCAGATGAAAATGGAATCGATAAAAAGTGAGGAACATAGTCGTAATTAACCGTTACTCTCACATAACTGTCTGCTGAAGGAGGAGTGACAACTACATCAGAAGTTGCAAGGCTAGAAAGTATCGCCGTACCTACAGTGTTCTTACCGTAAACCACAATATTTTGAATTTCCGCAGTAGGAGCTAATGTCCCACCCTTTGTTCCATACACCTCACTTACAGCATAACGAGCTCCGTTTTGAACCGATTTTGAGATGACATTGTAGTGAATTAGGATGTTTCCCAGTTCAAGAACCAACACCAAGAAAAACAGTAATACTGGTGTCGCAATCAACATTTCAATTGCAGCGAGGCCCTGTTGTTTTTTAAAGTTGTTATCCATAACTAAGAGCCTCCTCCATCTGGGTCTTTATACAAAACAATTTTGTAAGGACCTTCAGTTGATGACTCAGCCCCACCAGAACCGCCAGCAACACTACAAGAATGTATGAATTCACCAAATACTGCAGGAGTACCGGAATTGTTAGTTGGCGCCTTTTGTAATAAGAAGAAGCACCCTATTTTCTGAACGGTAAAACTGGTTACTCCACCACTTTTACCTGAGCAATCGACCATAGGAATAGGAAGAATACGTCGCCATGCTGTACCACCAGACACACAACCAGAGCCCATACTTGCTATACATGCGTTGGTGTCAGCCTCATATTGGGAATAGGTATAAGAGCCATCAAAATCAATATCACCCGTTTTACTGTCTATCTTAATTTCAGAACTGGGCTCAGTCGTTACATAATCAGATGGGTAATCTGAACTTGATAAGCCGCCACCATAATCACCAAAACGAGTATTTAAACCATCAGCTGTAGGCCCAACCGTTCCCCCAGGCTTGGTAGTAACACTATCGCCAATAGCGACAGAGTAATCATAGTAACCAGCCAAGGCTTCTTTTACCGTGCTACCTCCAGATCCAAAGTCCAGTAGGTGATAATTACCATTTCCCATTTGAGACAGTTTTTTATCGCCCACTTTTAGAGCATGAACTGTACCTACCTCATAACCAAAGACATTGGTAATTGCCTCACCGGTAGCATCATCATAACCATCTTCGTTAATATCGTTATCTGAAGTCCCGTCACCAGTACACACTCCAATGGGTACAATATTATTCACAACTTGCAGTCCTGAGCTTGGTCCTGCAACCGCTGTTGCCGATACGCTTTTTGCTAAACCAAACATCTGAATAAAGAATTCATCCATACCTAATGAGCTGACATTAACTCGAACATATACATCATCATCAGCACCAAACGTAGGGGTCCCCGCAAAGCTTTGAGGGTCGTTAGAGTATTCAACGCTAACCACTGCAGTTGAGAAATCAAATTCATGATTACCAGAAGCCCCCGCCATAGCATTCAATGTTGATGTAACTTCTGCAGATACCGCGGTTTGATCTTTACTGTTATCCAAAATAGTCGCTGCCGCTAACGCCGCTGAGTCAACCGCATTCTGTAAGCGCGTTTTATTCACTAGCATATGGTTGATATCCACGGCTAACGCTGACACAGCAAGGAAGACAAGCAACGCTATAGTCACAAATATGACAACCAATCCGCCCTGTTTTTTAGGTTTTCTTGATACTTGATACAACATAAAGTACCTCCAAACTAATTAAAGCTCTGTAAGACCTGACTATTGCTCTCTGAAAGATCTTCATCGCCTTTACCCACGTAACTGTCGTAACCAGCCTGCATGCGCTCCCCGGTACCATCAGGTAAAACCTGCAAGTTCTCTTGAGTTGCATTCGGGTTGTAGGTTTGCTCCATTTTCAGCTTAGCAACCGACTGCCCCAAAGGCGCGTCATTCGCACAACCGACTAATACCAGTGCGAGAAAGACCATCATTGTTCTAATCATATCTATCTCCTTATAAATCATGACCAAATGAACCTTCGCTACCACCATCAGTTGGCGCGATGTCTTTAGCGGAACTTGAATTATTCTTGTCTTCAGAGTCAGAAGGCTCAGCAATGTAAGCGCTTTTACCTAACAAGTAATATTCCAGGTCATTAGGGTCAACAAAGGCATCAGTTGGTAGTGTGACTTGACTTCTGTCCACTGGTTTAGCGAGTCGAGGAGTAACAAGAATGACAAGCTCTGTTTCTCCCGATACGTATTCTTGACTATTGAAAAGCTGGCCTAGGATCGGCACATCACCAATACCCGGCATTTTGTTGCTGATATCACGCACGTTCTCGCTCAGTAGCCCTGCAATACCGATGGTTTGTCCATCTGCAAGCTCAAGCGTAGAAGAGGCGCTTCGACGTGTAATTGGTGGAATAAAGTAAGTCGCGTTGGTCGAGCCGGGGTCGATAGTCAATGAACTGCTGTTCGCAATTTCACTTACATCAACCGCTAAGTTCAGGTTGATCTTTTTATCACTGAGTACGGTCGGTATAAATTTCAGCCCTACCCCGTATTCTTTGTATTCAATGGTAATCCCATCATCATCCGGAACTGGAATTGGAAATTCACCACCCGCGAGAAACTCGGCCTTAGAGCCACTCAATGCAGTTAAATTCGGCTCTGCTAATACCTTCGCGACACCATTTTGCTTGGCGACATCCAATGCAAAGGTAAATAAGGTATTACTATCGATGAAAGACCCTAGAATCCCGTAATCAGTTGAGGTAGGAATATCGAAGATTGGTGTTGCACCCAGTACACCAGCAGGAACAGATGAAGCTCCCCACGAAAAGTTGGAACCACTGGTTTGGAAGAAGTGGAAATTAGCATCGAACTTTCTCACTAAACTCCGCTGAACCTCGGCGACAGTTACCTCTAACATCACCTGTTGGGCGCCACCGATAGACATTAAGTTGATAACACCAGTTGCAGCAGCTTGCTCACTACCACTCTCTTTAGAATCATCTGCAGCCTGCCCTGCGGCGTAGGTTTCAGCAATTCTCATAGCGACATTCATCTTCTGTTGATTACTGATTTGCCCACTCAACAGCAAGCGATTCTGAGCGCTATGTACCTCGATAGTCTCGTCAGGAAGAAACTCATACAGCTTGGATTTCAGGCTATTAAGATCATGAGTCACCTCGATATTAATAGACTCAATCAACTGGCCTCGAGAATCCCAAGCCATCAAGTTGGTTGCACCTAACTTGTTACCAATCAAAAACACTTCGTTAGATTTCAAAATCACGATGTCCAAAACATCAGGGTCGCCAAGTGAAACCTTGCTCGCTTTACCTGATAACACGACATGCGTCGATTTATGATGCGGAACCGTGACCGTTTTTCCCGTCTGCAGTGCAGCAACACTGGCTGCCGAAAAACAAATCAGGCTAAAAACACACGCTAATAATATTTTCATATCTCACCTCAATCCTTGACGCGCACACTAGATGTTTCTGTACCTTTGATAATGGTGACACTTGGTCTAGGCACATATCGACGAACCACTTTTTTCTCTACTTCATGTGGATTTCTCAAGGTCAGCTGAATACTACCTTTGCTTTTAGCCGTGAGAAGCTTCTCTGCCTCTTTTGGCGTCATCTCAAGTGTTACCGCACGAACGATAATCGGACTGTTTTCTTTCGTTTTAGCCGTTTGGTCGACGGCTAAAACCTTAATGTCTTTTAATACCGTTTGAGTCGCTGCAGAATTTTTTCCGTAAGAAACGGTATTGAGAATATCAACCTTGTTCCCGGGTAATAGAAACCCAGCTACACCGATAACGTCATCGACTCGAATTGTTACCGCTCGTTTATTTTCAGGAATCAAAGCCGCAAGTGTGGAGCCTTCACCAGGAACGGTGAAACGCAGCTTGTGAAGCACCTCTCCGGCATAAATGGTATTAGCGACAACCTGACCAATCAGCTCAGATTTATCCGAATAGTTGTTTTCATTGATCCAATCAACTTCCATCAACTTCGTCGTTAAATACTGCTCTTCAATTATGGTTCCAGCTTCAATTTCTTGAGAGGCCACTACAACCGGGTGACGTTCAACTTCTTCGACTTCTATCGTCGGTTGAACTTGGTTGTCCATCCATTGCTTAGCAAAAAATACAGCCGCTAAGCCGAATACTACGGACAGTAAAAACAATAGGAATACCTGACTCTTATTCATTATTTTCTTCCTCGTGTCCATCAGAGGTAAAGTAGACTTCCCATGCCATGGAAAGAATATCGAAAGTAATAACGGGCGGGAGCTGCTCAAATGAAAGGATATCTTTGCTAATACCAGCGAGATCTTTAGGTAAGCAAGGGAAAAGAGGCACTTTGTAAAGCGTGTGCATTTGAGATAAGCGCTCAAAGAAACCGCTTTGAAGTTCTAGCTCTTTCTCTGCCACAACATTCATCCACAAGGATTCATAGTCACGCAGATTAAGAGGCTTGAATTCGATTTTATAACCCAAGCGACGCAAAAATGCCGGATCACTGATCTTCTCCGGATTTAAGTTAGTAGAGAAAGCGAGGGTCAACACAAATGGCATTGTCACTTGCTGACCATTCGGCAACGAAAGATGATCGAAGTAATATTCCATTGGAACAATCCATCGATTGAGCAGGTTATCGACTGGCATGGGTTGGCGCCCCAGATCATCAATAACAAAAATGCCGTTATTCGCCATCATTTGTAACGGTGCCAACCACACTCGGCTGTTCTCTGAATGATTAACTTCAAGCATATCCATGGTTAGCTCTCCGCCCACCTGAATATTCGGTCTCTCACAATTGAGCCAACGCTTGTCGTACTGATCCTTAAGAGAAACCAATGTTTCACTGCCGTTGCGATCAAGCGGTTTATGGTGTTGCGTAGAGAAAACCTTAATAATGTTACCGAAGGCATAGACTGCATAAGGGATAAAAACTGAAGTGTGTAATGCATTAACTATGCGTGTCGCAACAAATGTTTTACCTGTACCGGCATGCCCATACAAAAGCAGAGCTCGTCCCGAGTTAATTGCCGGGCCTAGCACGGAGATCATTTTGTCTACGCCGTAAACATCACTAAGAGCCGCTTCAACATGTGGTCTGGTCACCAATTCCGCTCGCAAGTCTTGTTGTTTTACAATGTCACTGTATTGAGCAAGTGAAACGGGAACCGGGCCTAAATAAGCATCTCGAGTAAAAGCGAGATCTGCTTCTTCTATGCCCTTTTCTGATAAGGAGTAGCGAACATGACTGTGTGAAGAGGAGTCTAAAGATAAAGCTGAAGTTGGTTGAAAGACTTCAATGAATGATTTCTTTCTAAGTACCGCAAGTCCATTCTCAACAATATGGGTAACCACACACAAATGGTTAGAAAGCTCCAACACATCAGACTTAGGGTAAGCGGATAAGTGTTTAAGTAATAAGTTTTCAATCACAACTTCAGGTATACCAAGCGATTCAATGGAAGTCGGAACCAAAGGAGCTGATATTTGAGGCTTTAAATTACTCGGGGACGGTATCCCTCTAATATCCATATGTTCTCTCCAACACATCGAATTTCAATTTAAATTACGTAAAATAGCTATACATCGCTAAGCCTATAACAACTGAAGGTGCGAAAGGCATCGTCACCTTATTTGAATACCTAGAATGAACCGTTGACACAGTTTTTGTGCTGGTTGACATTCCACTAACTAACATTAGTTTCTCTTCAAAATAACCTTTTACCGTTAGAGACTCGCTGTTCGCACGGTTATAAAGTAAGTAAAACACAGCAATTATTCCCGCGGAAATGATAATATAATAAGTAATATCGAGTAGGTTACCCCATCCAACATATAGCCCTATCACCCCAAAAAATTTCACATCGCCAGCAGACATTGCTCTCAAGAAATATAAAATAAGTCCCGAAGAGAAAAAAACAGCCGCCCCAACCAAAGAAGTGCCAAGTGAACCCCAAGTTAATCCACTATTAATCGCAATAATAAAGTACAACAATACAAATAAAATCAGAACCTTATTCGGTATTCGATTTTCTTTCACATCAAATACTGATACCACAACCAATAGCACCCAAAAAACTAGAGATTCACTTATCATTCATATACCTGACACAATTAATTGAAATTTACTGAACAAGGATACAGCTATACCAGAGAATATTGCCCAAGCGAGAAAAACAAGCAAAGCCGCACCGATAATGTATTCGACAATGGTTAGTCCTTTCTGCTTTTTTATTCTCTTAATATTCATAGTTTCTATGGTGCTGTCGTCGTACTAATCGCACCAACAATCGCGCTTAGTTTCGTTGATAACGCACTACCTATTCCACTAAATATAGTTGTCAATCCTAAAACGAGCATAGCAGCACCAATCACATATTCTATGACCGTCAGACCTTCTTCATCATTCATGAATTCTTTAATGTTTTTCAATAAGTTACTCATAAGAATCTCTCCTTGATTTACGTATCAGGTTTTATTTACCTGTAAACTAAATCTAGAGCCGAACCATATATTCGGTTAGGATTTTCTTGCCATTTACTTGCACTTTTTTGTCGCACTTCTAATCTATTTAAATAAACACATTCATCAATACTTCTCTTACTGCTTATTTAAGTATGATACCGGTTTAATAACTATGAATATAATTACACCTTTACTGTCAGATATAGATAGCGACTTTAATTCAATCATCATCAATAAAATAAGTCGTTACTTTCTCATAAAAAACCATAAACAGGACATATCTATAATCAGCCACTTAGATGTAAGGTTAGTATTTTTTATATTGAATAAAACGGATGAAATTCAACTACTTAAAATGGCACTATCTATTTGTGAAAACTTGAACAAGCGAATTGTTATTATTTGTACAGGTCAGATACCTAATAACGTTCGAAATCATAAGAATGTATTCTTCGTAATTGAAACAAGCAGTCATCATCTGACCAGTTCATTCGAAGAACTAAAGCATAAAACCCAACACATCTTTGAAGCACATTTCGACCTCGATCGAGACATGAATAACAATAACCAAGAACCGACAAAACAGTTTACTTCTGAAGTTGTTAACTTTGTTATGGATAACATTAGCAAGGAAATAAGAGAAACAGACATAGCTGAAAAATGTCACTGCTCAGCAACCTACTTTTCTAAGAAGTTTCATCTACACTTTGGAGTAAGCTTTAGAGACTTTGTGTGCGATAAACGAATCCTGTTAGCCAAGAAGTTAATCGAAGCCGATACCGAATCAAAAATAGCTGTAATTTCTTATCAATGTGGCTACAAGGATGTGTCGTATTTTTCAAGAATTTTTAAGAAAAGGACGGGCGTAACCCCTGCAAGCTATAGACGTGCCTGCACAGATAACAGAAAACGCTAATTTTACTCCCTAAAAGAAAAAATCATGGTACATTTAACATGATTTTAACAAAAATAACCAAAAATAACTTAGCGAAAAACATGGAGTTAGACAATGATTCAGCCTAACGAGTTTAGCCAAGAACAAGCAACAGCTCTCCCTACACCCAATGACATGATTTTAAAATGGGCAGAAGAACGCCCAGATGAAGTCTATTTGAAACAGATTATTAATCGCCAATTTGTCGAATTTACTTATAAAGAAGTAGCAGACAAAGCACTGAAATTGGCGTCAGCATTAGAAGGACTCGGAGCCCAACCTGGCGATCGAGTCGCTCTCGTATCGAAAAACTGTGCAGAATGGTTCATCTGCGATCTTGCCATGATGTTAGGAGATTTTGTCAGCGTCCCAATCTTTCCTACAGCGGGTGCAGACACCATTCAGTACTGTATTGAACACAGTGAAAGTAAAATTGTGATTGCGGGTAAGCTTGACGATCCTAAAGCCACTCAAAAAGTACTTGATGACAATCCGAGCTTAGTGAGTATTTCACTACCATACGACAGTGCAGCGAAGTGCCAACACACTTTCGAACAGCTCATTGATACACATGAACGATCAACCAAACGCCCTCAGCATCACGACGATAAGCTGATGTCACTTGTTTATACATCGGGTACATCAGGGTTACCAAAAGGCGCAATGCTCACCTACGGCGCGTTTACTTGGTCTGTTCAAAGGTTGATTGACCATATTGGAATCCAACCTGGCGACCGCCTGTTTTCTTATCTACCGCTTGCTCATATTACAGAACGCGTTTACATCTTTGGTTCTTCAGTAATGGGAGGCGTGGTTACGGCTTTCCCTGAATCTTTAGACACCTTTATTGATGATGTGAAAATGCATCGCCCTACACTGTTTATTTCGGTTCCTCGCTTATGGACTCTGTTCCAGCAGCGAATCCAAGACAAATTGCCACAGAAGAAACTGAACTTCTTACTTAAGATTCCGTTTATCAACAACATCATTAAGAAAAAGCTTGCTGATGGTTTAGGGTTAGACCAAGCTCGCGTTCTCGGATGTGGTTCTGCACCGGTATCACCTGCTCTACTCGCATGGTATGAGAGTGTTGGCCTGCACATTACCGAGGCATGGGGCATGACAGAGTCTTTCGCCTACAGCACGCTCAACTACCCATTCAGAGCTGACAAGATTGGTACGGTTGGTAATGCAGGCCCGGGTATCGAACTCAAAATAGCTGAAGATGAAGAGATTCTAGTTCGAGGCAAAGGCTTATTCTCTGGTTACTACAAGAATGATATTGCAACCCAAGAGTCTTTTAACTCGGATGGTTGGCTTCATACCGGTGATATCGGTGATATCGATAGTGAAGGTTACCTAACGATTCGTGGGCGTAAGAAAGATACCTTTAAAACAGCTAAAGGTAAGTTTGTTGCCCCTGTACCAATCGAAAACAAACTGTTTGAGTACAGCCGCGTAGAAATGATGTGTTTGATAGGGCTTGGCCTACCAGGCCCAATCCTACTTGTGGTACCGCATGACTTCCCTAATTTCGATAGAGCTCGCTATGAGAAAACGACAAAGCGCGTTATCGAGAAAATGAACGAGCAGCTCGGTTCACATGAGAAGATCAAAGGTGTATTGATGATTAAGGAACCATGGAGCATTGAGAATGGCGTGTTAACCCCGACTCTCAAAATCAAGCGACATATCCTTGAGCAGAAATACCATGAAGTTGGTCATAACTGGCCGAAAGATAAATTGGTGGTTTGGGAAGAATAACCATGACTTCCACCTAACACTGAATAAAGAGTGCTACTAAACTGAAACTAGCACTAAGAGGGAGCTTGAGAGCTCCCTCTTTTTATATGACCCACTTTCTGTTGGCCTTTCTTCCTATTGACCGTTTTTCTACTGACAGCCTTATTGCAAGTAAACCGACCCGCAGACAACTATTACAAGGTTAACCTGATAATTACGTCTAACATCTCATCAAAACAAGGACCTAGCGCCTCTTCATCGATGGCATGACAATACACTCCTTCAAGCTGAGCAGGGTCATAATCCGCACTAAGATCAGGATCATCTAATAGCGCACTAGAATTCGCCATCCGTAGCAATAAGTCTTCACCAAACTCGCTATCAGGTCCTGTCGCTGATGTTAGAGATGAACCTAACCCTAACGTAAATACATAAATATCTTCCGTTCTGGCTTTTTCCGCAATATCTTCGACGAGATTACGCGCAACCCGATTTACACGGGTATACAAATCATTCGCTGAATGACTATCTGGATCATATTGCGCGACTGGACGCAACGCATGAGACGGATTTAGAATGTTGAACTCGGTGGCGCTTGAATCATGAGTCGTGTAGTACTGGGGCATCTCACTGATATGGTCATCAATATCATTTCCCTCATAGCCACCAGATAAAGTGGTGGCTATCGAGTCATGCCTCCAAAGCCCTCTCGGCGTACCACTGGAACCATCGCTTGATCGAATAGCGCCCGTATGTGAATCCCCGTCCTCAAAATCAAACGTGGTTGCAAAGGTGTTTGGTGCTCCATCGGTAAAGAACACGATCACTTTCAAATTTGCCGGATCAGTCACCGTTCTCAGTTCATTCAGAGCTCGATACATCCCTTCCGATGCATTGGTATATTGTGCGTTCGAGGTACTACCAAAGTTAAAGCTATCAATTTCAGATTTGATAGTGCTTCGACTGTGTCCTCGAGTCGATGTGAACCCAACAGGTACCTCTGACCCAAACGCAAATTTCACCAACGAGATACGATCAAAACCTTCATGAAAATTCTCAACGAATGACTTAGACCTATCGATGACATCTTGAGTCACGTCGCCGATACTCCCTAACCTCAAAGATGTAGTGTTATCAATCACTAACACTAAATCTACAGGGCGGCGGATCGACTGTGCGGATACACCAGGGTTAAACGTGTCTAGCCCTATCAATGGCAAAAAAACAGTGGGCACTTGCGCTGTTGCTGAGATATCGATAGAGATATTACCAAACGAATCATTAGCGAAATTGACTGCGCCTAAGCTAGGAGTGGCTGAATAGAAGTCTGCGGGGATATTAGCTGCAAAATATTTTTGAGCAGCTGCCCGTCCAGCATCTTCGCCATTAGCGACCGCCCTTGCAGCCGCAATGCTGGCTGCATCGACCGCGGCAAATAATTTCGACTTAACAATATAAGCTCGACCAGCGTCAACAGAAAGACCAACAACTAAGAGTATAAAAGGCAGCGCAATAATTGACATCAAAGCCACTAACCCACGACTGTAACGATATTTGATTGGGGTTCCCTTATCCATATCGACCTCCCTTACATATATGTTGTGTCGCTCAGAATGTATTCATCATCAAACACTCGACTAAAAATAGGCGAGTAGTCGTAAAAGACTTCAACGCTGTACACAATCTCTCCATCATCAAGTGCAACCGCTAAGTTGTTAACAACAGGAGGATCATCAGCATCCACATCCGAGCACTCTCCATCATTGGCCCAATTGCTGCAGCTCGCCCAAATAGCACTGTTTTTACTTAACCCGTGCTGGTTCCATCGATACTGACTTTTAATGTATGGAGAAGCATCTTCTTGACCGACCAACTCAGTAATGTAAATAACGCCGTCTTGCGTTAAATCCAAAGTGCCTGATGTTGTCGCTATGATGTCCATGACTTCTTGTGGGGTATCAGTGTTACTTCGCGAGATAATGTTTCCACCTTCTCGACTGATACTGATAATAACGTGGTTAGCTTGAATGAGATGTGTTATGTCGACAGCCGCCACGATCAGTAGCATAAATAAAGGCGCTATCAACGTCATTTCGATTGCTGCAAAACCTTTCTGAGCGGCTTTTTTCAATTTAAAAGGAAACATCCAGTCCCTCCCTAAAAAGCTTCGTTTTTCATCGCTGCGCTGACGGTAAATTTGAATTTTCCATCATCGAGCAAAACATACATATAGGGATTTACAGATGGCCACTCACAATCAAGATGAATAGAAATAATGTCTCCAGAACCGCCAAAGCCGGTGATTGCATTACCATAGACATCTTCAACACGTATATTCTGAACATCCATCACTTTATCGAGTAAACCGCTCGACGATTGAGAGATTTTTTCCAAGATAGCCGCTTCGCGATCACTCGATGAGTCAGGATCCAAGTCAGAACGACCTGTAATGGCATATCTTGCCCCCTCCCTTGCCGAGTGTTGCATGGTCAGTTTAACGAACCCATAAATACCAAGGTCAACAACCGTTAAAAAAAGCGCAAAAAACAGGCTCACCACAATCGTAAATTCGATAATAGCGATACCTTTTATTTTGGATTTTAGACCGCTTCGATAGCGGTTACCTTCTGAACCTCTTGAAATAAATTTCATACAGCCCCCACCCTTTCGTCTTTCTATTCACCCTATCTAGCCCAATAGAATCCTAGGAGATATAGAAAGACTCAACATTACAGATATAGAATTGATAAATGAGTTATTCAAGCAGTATTCAATTAATCAATTTCAACACTATTAATACGGAGGTGGATTCAAACTGTTTTTTGTTTAATTTAATTTAATTCAATTGCTTATATAAAATTAAAGGTTCTAATAAAACATAGTAATTTAATTTTCATTTATTAATCCCAAAAATAACTGTCTGTTTTATATCCATTAGACAAAGAAAGGAAAAAACATTATGACGCTTGTTTTTATATAAATCAGAGTTAAAGTCTCAAAAATAAGACAACGTAAATTGAAAAATAAGCATTTAGTTTAGTAGGAATGGATTTTTATAAGTACTCGATGATTAATGGGTAAAGTCAGGCTGGATTAAGCGAGTACAAATGAATATTGTGGCCGAGATAGAACCAGCAAAACTAGCCTTCACGCTAATGGATACATAAGTCATGATTATAAACATTTAGTATAATCAGAAGCATCGTTATTCTCTTACTCTAACCCTATATCTTCTTTCATCCTACGACTCAGCTGTTCTGCACATAAAACCTTATTCTGTTTCGCCTTAGCCTTACCTCCTTTGATCTTATTATTTTTAAACAACTTAGTCCCATAAAATCTTGTCCAACGGATTAATGCTTCCATAATTGCTCTCTTGTATTTGCCATCGTTCTGTCGTTATTATGAAAACAACCTGTTCGATAATCGAACAACCATTATTAACAAGAACTATAAGCTGAGATTATGGATAATAGACTGCGTCACCTTTCAGGTCTCCGTTACTTTGAAGTTGCGGCTCGCTTGAACAATTACAGCAAAGCTGCTGAAGAGCTGTTCGTCACTCAAGCAGCCGTCAGCCAGAAGATTCGACAGTTAGAAGAACAGGTTGGATGTAAGCTCTTTATTCGTAAGGGGCGTGCAATGACTTTGACGCATGAAGGGCACACACTTTTTAGACATGTCTCTGATGGATTTCAAGATATTCTGCTGGGGTTAAACAAGATCCAATCAGAACCTATTCAAGGGCTACTTGTTGTTAGAAGTCCCCCCTCTTTTGCTTCTCGTTGGTTACTGCCTAGGCTGTGGAAGTTCTCGGTAAAGCACCCAGAGATCCCAATTAAGATACTAACAGGGTGTGATACACCAAATTTAAAACATGGCGAAATTGATGTGGCTATTCGACAAGGTGAAGATCTATGCGTTGAAGAAGGCTTGATTCTTGAGATGCTAATCAACGAACCGGTTTACCCTTTTTGTTCCCCTAAACTCGCAAACTCTTTGAACTTAACATCACCTGAACAACTCCTCAAATGTTGGCTGATTCAGTTTGATAGCGGTTGTTTCCCGTGGGATGAATGGTTTAGGCAAGCAAACATATCGACTCAAAGCAGCACCATTCAGTGGATGGAAGTCGGTACCTTTGATATGGGGCTAACCACGGTCATGGCGGGACATGGGGTTTGCTTGGCAACAGACAGCTTAGCTGGTGACTTCATCGAACGCGGCTTACTAGTGAAGCCCTTTGATATAGGCATGACACCTGGGGTTCAAGTCAACCTATGCTTTGATCCTAGCTCGCCGAGGAAAGAACGTATTGAGGCATTTACTGAGTGGTTGCATGAAGAAGTGTCTGAAATATCTAAGAGCTAACTTTAGCTTTGGCTTTGGCTTTGGCTTTGCAAAGATAACTCAGCATTACTTATCACACTCCGCGTTCACGTAACTCCTTTTATATAGATAGAGTTACGTGCGTGAAGTTTATTTACTCCCAAAAAGATTTTTTCATCTCTTCATTAGCCTGCTCTCGGGTAATACCAACATCTTCAAGTAAATGATCCGATAGCTCTGCTAGGTGTTTTCTCGTCCTACGATTCTGAAGATAAATCCTAAATTTAGAATAGAATTTCTTAATTGATAATGATGACAAAAATGAATGGTTGGTATTTGCGGTTGCTGTGATCGTATCCATAACCTTTCTCCTGTTGATCTCTCGCTTTGTTATGGTCAATAATCGACCAATAGAGCAACATCGACAAACGATAGATACTGGCATTCAGTTAAGGAAAACTAATGTGAGAGAGCGCACCCCACCTTTCCAAGGGATATACTATTTTTATACTGCGGCTGAAACAGGCAGTTTTAAGCTTGCAGCAGAAAAGCTATTTGTCACGGCTGCAGCAGTCAGCCAACAAATTCGCCAACTTGAAGAATGGTTAGGCGCAGACCTGTTTATTCGTCAGCACCGAAAAATAGTACTCACTCATGAAGGTGAAGTGCTCTATCTACAAGCGAAGAAAGGCTTTGCTCATATTCAAGATGGAGTAAGACGAATAAACCAAGACCCCAACCCCACTCAGTTATCGATTTCGACCGTACCCTCTTTTGCACAACATTGGTTAGTGCATAGAATTGGCAACTTTCGCGATCGCCACCCTGATCTATCTATGTTAATTGAGCCGACCAATAAGCTAGTCACATTTGAAGATTCTAATGTCGATATCTGTGTTCGATACGGTCATGGAGACTACCCAAACATCGAATCACGTTGGTTGATGGACGAGGTCATTTACCCGGTTTGTCACCCTATCTATCAAGAGAAACACGGTATCTATGACATCGACGATCTGCATAAAGCGGAACTGATTGAAGACCGTTGGCCTGATATGGATTGGAATCTATGGTTAGACGTTGCTGGGGCGAAGGCAGGACGTTCATCATTGCAATTTGACGGCTCACATTTTGTTTTAGAGGGTGCATTATCCGTTCAGGGCGTTGCCTTGGTTAAGCACAGCTTGGTGTATCGCTATTTGCAGGAAAAGAAACTCGTCCGAATCGGTAATATCGCGCTGAAGCCTAAATACAATTACTTTTTATGCGCGCCTCCAGGTTACTTCCATCGAGAAAAGATAAAACGCTTCGAAGAATGGATGCAGACTCAAGTTAAATTGTTTGGTGATACAGGTAGAGAAGAGCTTTCGATTATCCACACCGATTACGAACTCAAATGGTCGGATAATTCATAAAGCGAAACTGGTATACTTAGCTCAAATAAATGGCGAGAACATCTCATGACACAAGACAATAATCCACTTCACGGTATCACTCTACAGAAGCTACTGACTGAATTAGTTGAACATTACGGTTGGGAAGTGTTGAGTTACATGGTGAACATCAACTGCTTTAAAAAAGACCCGAGCATTAAATCGAGCTTAAAATTTTTGCGTAAAACAGATTGGGCTCGTACCAAGGTAGAGCAGATTTACATCGACTTAAAGCGTTAATCTCTCCCTACTTTATCTGTCCCGTGTTGATTAAATACGGGACAACCCCTGTGTCTACTTTTTAGGGGCCACATCAACATCACATCTCGCATCTCGCATCTCGCATCTCGCATCTCGCATCTCGCATCTCGCATCTC